>JBGSLX010000105.1:0-5613 GCA_041740475.1 Akkermansiaceae bacterium
TCCGCAAGAGGCAAGGCACTCGGCAAACTCGAACGAAAAATTTCCGCAGGGTGAGACCGAAATCGGATGATGGTGCGAATCCGATTCTGAGCGATCAATGCCGGTGAGTTCACATAACCGTTCCATCAACTCATACGAGCCACCCATCGCGCATGACAAAGTTCGGCAGACCCGGATGTGAAATTTGCCCGGTGCCGACTGGCGAAAACCCGGATAAAACGTCACCACCTCAAGGACTTTGATCGGCTCGATATCGAGTTTCGCTGCCACCCAATCGATTGCTGGCGCAGAAATGTAGCCAAAGCGGTGCTGCACGATGTGAAGCAGGGGCAGAGTGGCCGAACGTTTGCTGCCGGAATAATGAGATATTCGCGCATCGGCCTCACTTTCCAGATCCGAGGTGACCACAAAAGGCGGGTAATGTTGCGAGCCGGGAGTTTCGTGGGAGGTGATGCTTTCTTCGAGTGTCGAGTTTGACATAATCATTTCGCGAGCGGTTCGATGTGGTGGGAGTGTGCCCAAACGTAAAAATCAACGATCACATTCGCCCATGACGAAATCCAGTGAGCCGAGAATGGCGGGAATGTCAGAAACCATGTGTCCGGGGAGTAGGCGGGAAATAATCGATAAATTGCAGAACGAGGGGCTGCGGATTTTGAGACGGTAGGGCACGCCGCCGCCTTTGGAATGGATGTAGAAACCGAGTTCTCCCTTCGGGTTTTCCGCAGCGAAATAGACTTCTCCAGCCGGTGCGTCGATGCCTTGTGTCGCGATGATGAAGTGGTGAATCAGCTCTTCCATTGACATCGCCACCCGTTCTTTGTCAGGCAAAATGCTCTTAGAACCAGCCATGTTCACGGGGCCAGAGGGCATGCGATCCAGCACCTGACGGCAAATCAGAATCGACTGCCGCATTTCCTCCATGCGCACTTGGTAGCGGGCGTAACAATCGCCCTCGTCGGCGATGGGCACATCGAACTGGTAATTTTCGTAGCCCAGATACGGGCTGTCTTTGCGTAGATCACGCGGCACGCCAGAAGCGCGCAGGTTGGGGCCAGTCATGCCCCAGGCGATGGCCGATTCGCGAGTGATCACGCCGACATCGGCCATGCGGTCGATGAAGATCTTGTTCTTGTCCAGAAGCTTGGAAATTTCGCCAATCATCACATCGCACTCATTCAAAAATTGACGCACCGCTTCCTCGAAACCCGGCGGCATGTCACGGAGTTGTCCGCCGACGCGGGTGTAGGAGGTGGTGAAACGTGCGCCAGTGAGCTGCTCACAGAGGTTATAGACCTTTTCGCGTTCGGTGAAGGTGTAGAGGAAAACTGTCATTGCGCCGACATCCATGGCGCAGACGCCGACCCCGAGCATGTGCGAGGAAATGCGGGCCAACTCGCAGCAGAGCACCCGCAGCGCTTGACCGCGCGGTGGCAGGGTCCAGCCCATGAGTTTCTCCACAGCGCAAACGTAGGCGACGTTGTTCGCGAGAGGCGCAAGGTAGTCGAGGCGGTCGGTATAAGGAACAAACTGGTTGTAATGCATGTTCTCGGCAATCTTCTCATCGCCGCGGTGAAGGAAGCCGATGTCAGGATCGGCTTTGGCGATGACTTCGCCATCGAGTTCCAGCACCAGTCGCAGCACACCGTGCGTCGCTGGGTGTGAAGGACCCATGTTGAGAACCAACCGCTCACCCACCAGATCGTCAGTCTCCGCGTGGTAGTGATTGGATGCGCTTGCCGCACGCGCGATCATGTCCGGAGCCTCGATTTCAGTGGTGGAATTGCTCATGCCTTTGCTGCGCGAATAAGCACCCAAACACCCCACTGCCGCAAGGGGTTTGTGTTTTTTTTCACCCGCTCTTGCGACCGTGACGTTTGCGAAACTCCTGTAGCAATTCATCGACACGGTGCGCATCTGGCAGCGTGACTTTGGGTTTCTTGGGCTTGATTGGCTGTTCAGGAATCGTCTCTTGCGGCGGTGTCGGCGGTGAATCCACGGGGACATCAGCGAGCACTTCTACAAGCGGTTCCGGCTCGGCCGGTGATGGCAGTGCAGCGACCGCGATGGGTGGTGCGGGCTCTAGTTCCTCGGGCGGCGGGATGAGACCGGGCGTGATTTTTTCCCACGCCACTGCCGCCTCGCGAATGATGCCACGGGCACTGGTGCCTGCTTTTTCGCGGTCGATCAAATTGATGAGTTGCCAGCTATATCCCGGCGCACGCGATTCCAACAGAGCCAGAATTTCAGGTTCCGTCAGCGGCTCTAGGTCCACCACCACTTCGGAAAGTCGGTCGGCGAGGCCACTGCTGAGTCGCGGCAAAAACGCGCTTTCCCAAATATCCCGGTTCATCGAGAGAACCACATCGAGCCGGTCCACACCTTGGCGCAACTTGCCGATGAATGCTGCCAGCTTGAGGGCCGCGCTCTCATCGGTGGAAAGTCCCTCCAGCTCATCGGCCACCAGCACCACACGCTTCAACTGCGAGATCATGCCGAGCAGCGCCTCCAAGCGTTCCATCTGCTCGCTTTCGACCGGCTGCTGGCCGTGAACCATGTCCGAAAAATTTTTCAACCGCAGCGGATTGTCGGCAGGCGTGACGGCGAAGCGAAACAGAAGCTCGACCCAGAACGACACTCCGCGCACGGGCAGTTCTCCGCGCCGAGCGAGAACCACACTCAGCCGCTGGCCGAGCACATCGAAGTTTTCCCGTGTCCAATGCGCGGTGATGGCATTCGGATGATGAAAATCAAACGTCTCAATCGGGCGGTAGCGCAGCGCGACAGCCGCTTCTTCGCGATCCTCACATGGCACGTCGCCCGACCGGACGAGTGGCAGCAGGGCGAGCGAAAAAAGCCGCCGTGTCAAAATATCCAGCGCACACAACCCACTAGAAAACGGCATCAATTGGCGGAACAAGCGCCGCAAGGTGTCGTCAATCAAGCTCGAAGCCGTGATTTGGGATCCGAGAGTCGCATGCAGCGGGATCATCTCGTGACCGCCATCGAGCTGGTGATGAAGGCGCGATAACAAGTGAGTTTTTCCATGCCCGGCACGGGGAGCGCGCAATAAAATGCAGCGTCCAGATTGTTCCAATGGAACGGTCAAACTGCTGCACAGCTTTTCATAAGCCTTCCGGTTCACTCCCTCTGTCTGAGATGTAGGTAGCCGCCCGATGGTCTCGAAAAGCGACTGGAAGGGATTTTCACTAGCCATGGGTTTCATTTGTGTGACCTCCCGCAAGCTGGAGACGATTTCACGGCTTCACAAGAACGGAATCCTCTCAGCATTCTCGGCAAAACCCCCATCGCTTCATGGCGTGAACGGCCAAATCATCGGGATCAAAAGGCAGGCAAGCACCCAGCAAATCAAATTGAGCGGGATCCCGACGCGTAAGAAGTCGCTGAAACGATAGCCGCCGGGACCATAGACCATCATGTGCGTCTGGTATCCCATCGGCAGCGCAAATGCGGCAGATGCAGCCACCGTCACGCCGATGATGAATGGCCTGGCGCTCACTCCAAGTTCACCTGCGAGCGTCACGACGATGGGAATCATCATCACCGCCGTCGCATTGTTGGAGAGCACCTCGGTGAGCAGCAGCGTGAGCAGAAAAACCGACCACAGCATGACTAGCGGCAAGTTTTCCGGAGAAACCATGTTTTCAGCCAGATTCACCATGCCGCGAGCCAACCACACTGCCGTGCCCGTGTTTTGCATCGCCATGCCCAATCCGAGCAAACCGTAAAGCATCAGCAGAACTTGCCAGTCGATGCTGGCGTAGGCTTCACGCGGCGTCATGACCTTGAGCCATAGCAGGGAAAGTGCGCCGACCATTGCCGCATAATGGATGGGAATCGCAGAAAAAGTCTCCGGGTAAGCGCGGGCTAGCACATCGGAGATCGTGGCTGTGAGCACCACACCAACGAGTGCCGTCCAAGCCAGAATGACGTGAAGAGGTCGGTGATGGCGTGCGGCTTCCACCGTCAGCTCGTCCGGAGTATCGGTCATCACAAAGTCACGGGTGCTGTTGAGCGCCTCAAGGTTATTGCGCGCGGTGATGACGAGCAGCGTATCGCCAGTTTCAAGTGGCAGCTCTGAAATGCGATCCGTGATGTTGATGCCGTTGCGGTGAACAGCCAGCACCACGCTGTTGTAACGTTGGCGGAAATCCGCGCGGGCGAGTGTTTGGCCCATCAGCGATGATTCGTCTCGAACCACGAGTTCCGAAACGATGCCTTCCACCGCAGAAAGCACTTCCGCGCCCAGACTGGAAAAGAGTTCCTCGGGCTTCGATGCACCGCCGCGCCGACGATGCAGAGCGATGAGAAAACGGTCGTTCTTTTGAATCGTGATCGATGAAAGTGGCAACATCACCCGTGCGCCATTTCGCCGGATTTCCAAGACATGCACGCCCGCCGCGCGGTCACCAAACTCGGTTTCCAGAAGCGCCTTGCCAATCAGCGGTGATTCCCCGCCGATCAGAAGATGATGCAGCGGCGTCGTGCGGTAATCGATTTCGAGGCTGCCAGTGATCGATGACCTTGCGGGAATCAGTTTCGGCCCGAAAATCGTCAGGTAACCGATGCCGGCGATCGCCAGCGGCACACCCAAAGGTGCCAGTTCGAACATCGTCAGCGGTGCCAATTCAAGGTCGCGCAATGCACCGCTTACCAGCAGATTGGTCGAGGTGCCGATCAGCGTGCAGCAGCCGCCAAGAATCGAGGAATACGAGAGCGGCAACAGCAGCCGTGAAGCGGCGATGTTCTTGGAGCGTGCGAATCCTAGAGTGACCGGCAGCAAGATCGCCACGATGGCTGTGTTGTTCATCCACGCGCTGAAAAACGCGGCCACGCAGGAAAATGAGAAGATCGCCCACCGCGTGTTCCCAGAGAGGCGGTCGCGGAGAATCTTTCCGCTGTGATCAATCGCCCCCGATTTCTCCAATGCGCCGCCGATGATAAACAGCGCGGCAATCGTCAGTGGAGCCTCATTTTTGAAGACCTCGGTCATTTTCCCGGGCTCGACCAATCCCAGCGCCACCACCAAACACAGGATCGAGATCGCTAGTACATCAGGCGCTGCCCACTCGCGGATGAACGCCACCAGCGTGAGGACAATGACCAGAAGTGTGAGTCCAATCTCTAGCGTCATTTGATAGAAAACCTCCAATGAGGTGCCGCCCGTGTGAAGCGCAAAGGCAGCTTTGGCAAGCTCAGGATTGAGCGGCATCCGCAAGGTTTCTTGCGGAAACTGTCAGCCCGTTCCATCCTCGGCCATGCGCCGACCTTGGATCTCCACCAATTTTGCCATCTCGGCCGATGGGAAAATCAGCAACTCCGCCCGCAGGCCGTCTGGCTGGACTTCGAGCGCCGATCACGAGCGCCTGTTGCACCTGCGTCAGTCCGCAGACGCGTTGATGGTGGGCCGGGGCACGCTGGAATCTGACCGAATGACGCTCACGGTTCCAGGCAAGTCCGTTCAGCCGTTGCGCTGTGTGGTTTCCTCGAAAGGGAAATTTCCCAATGATCACCCACTTTTCCAGAAGCCGGGCGGCCCCATTCACTTGTTGGTGACGGGCGAATCGACCGATTCCGCTGAGTTTCCTGCTC
>JBGSLX010000106.1:0-4484 GCA_041740475.1 Akkermansiaceae bacterium
GTGGAGGGAAAAAGGGAGTGTGCGTAAAGCTGAATTGCTGAAAACTGAAACGCTGAATGCTCCGCTAGACGCCGGAATCTGGCGGTGTCGGGCAAATTCTATGTGGTATTCATTTGTTCGAACGTAGCTTTCCAAACCTCATTTCCAAGAATTCTCTTGGTGGCGGTTTTTTGTAATGGAAAACAGGCGGGACGCCCGTGTTCCATTCTCAGGTGTGTTCGAGAACCAAGATGCGGCGGCGTCCAAATCGATACGGTGCTTTCTATTTCGGAGTCTGATCGAACCAGTCTGGGTCAGGCTCTGATGCAGCCTGCGGAGCGTGATCGCAGTGCATCCGCTCATCTGTCGATAGACAAAACACCTTCTCTGGATAGTTTCCTGCCATGCGTTTCACGATTCCCTTTTTTCTAAGCTTTATTCTGTGTGCCTCCGCCGAGCCGGAGGTCAAAAAAGACACTCCCAAGCCAGCGGAGGAAGAAGCGCCAGCCAAGGTACCTGAGCCAGTGACCCGCGAGGCGACGGTAGAAATCGACGGCAAAAAAATCTCCTACCAAGTGACCGCCGGGACACTCCAACTCAAAAAAGAGGACGGCAAACCGCGAGCATCAATTTTCCACGTCAGCTACATCCGCACCGACGTCAAAGACCCGTCCACGCGCCCGGTGATGTTTGCCTTCAATGGCGGACCCGGCTCCTCGGCGGTGTGGCTGCACCTCGGCGTTTTGGGGCCGAAAATCATCCAACTTTCCGGTGACGGCACCAGCGCGCCGCTGCCGCCAGTCGGCATCATGGACAATCCGCACAGCATTCTGGATGTCTGTGATTTGGTGTTCGTGGACCCCGTTTCCACCGGTTACAGCCGTGCGGATCGCGAGGTGAAAGCCGACGAATTCCACGGACTCAACGAAGACATCGAATCCGTCGGCGACTTCGTTCGGCGCTGGATCAGCGAGCACGACCGCTGGGCTTCGCCAAAATTTCTGCTCGGTGAATCTTACGGCGGCATCCGCGTGGCCGGGCTGTCGCAGCATCTGCAATCGCGCTACGGCATGCACCTCAATGGCGTGGTGTTGCTCTCCTCATTGCTGGATTTTTCGACCTTGGTGCCAGCTCCCGGAAACGATCTCGCCAATCTAGTTTTCCTTCCCGCGTTCACGGCGGCGGCTCATTTTCACGGGAAAATCCAAGGTGGCCGCGATGAAATGATCCGCAAAAGCACCGATTTCGCCTTCGGCAAATACGCCGCCGCATTGCTCCAAGGAAGTGATTTACCCACCGCAGAACGCGATGAAATTGCCAAGGAACTGGCACAGTTGAGCGGCATCTCGGCGGACGAATGGGTTCTGAGAAACTTGCGCATTGGCCCGTGGTTTTTCCGCACCGAGCTGCTGCGCGCCGAGGGCAAAGTGGTCGGGCGCTTCGATGCGCGGGTCGCTTGGGACACCACCGACGCCGCAGAACAATCGCCGAGTTACGATCCCTCGTATGCGCTCATTTACGGCGCGTTTTCCTCCGCCATGCTGGATTACCTCGGTCGCGAACTCGGCTACAAAGAAGACCAGCCGTATGAAATTCTCACCAGCAAGGTCAATCCGTGGCGCTGGGATGCGAACAACTCGGTGGTCAATGTCAGCGACCGCCTTGCCAATGCGATGCGCGACAATCCGCATCTCCGCGTGCTGGTGATGGGCGGTCTCACCGATCTGGCGACACCGCCCGAAGGCGTCGCTTACTCGCTGCGCCACTTGCCGGAGATGCCGCAGAGCGCTCGAAAAAACATCACGTCCACCTTTTATCAGGGCGGTCACATGTTTTACCTCAACCCGCCAGACCTGATCAAAACCCGCGTCGATCTGCTGGAATTTCTCAAGATTCCCACGCCCTAACTCCCCTGCCCCGCTGTCTTGTTAGCGTCGGTTAGTCCAAATTGAGCACTCGTAGCGCGCGGAAATCAACCGCTCGATCATCGCCGAATCCGGCTGGAAATCGGTGACTAGCGATGATTTTGCCAGTCGCTCGGCGATGCGTGTGGCGCGTTGAGCTGAGACTTCCGCAGTGCATGCCGCCGCGACGGAGCCTTGGTGCATCAGCCCACGGCGCGTCCGGCGTTGTCCGGCACCCGCGAGCTTGCGGCCCGTCTCGTCCACCAAATCTTGGCAGACGGGATTTTGAAAACAAAACGCCGCGCCCGTTTGTTCACATCCGGAACTGAGCCGCGCCCGAATCCCTTCCACCGCTAATGCCGCCGCAAGCGCCTCATGCAATGCTCGGTAACTTTCGCTGGCACGCATCGTCGCCAGTTTGCTGCCGCTGGGCGCGATCATTGTGTAGGTCCAGTCCGCCCGATGATCCACCGTCCCGCCGCCCGTGAATCGCCGGACCCACGCGACCTCTGGGCAGGCCGCGCGCGCTTCCGCCAGTTTCCCGAAATAGCCCACGCTCCCCCAATTTCCACGCCAGCGATAGACACGCAGAACCGGCAACGTCGCTGTTTCTAGCAGCCATTCATCGACCGCCATCGCTTCCGGTCCCACTCTCGACTCTGGATCGAGCCAAATTGCTAAATGTTCAAAAATCGCCATCCGCGCCGATTCTCCGCCGGAATGCGCCAAACTCAAAACCGAAATTCCCGGCGCTCTTGCATTCCCCGGCAGGCTCGGCACGTTCACGCCATGAATCTTGCGCCAAAGCCAGACAGCGCCCTGTTAATCGTCGGTCATGGGTCCACCGAGAATCCGGATTCATCCACGCCCTACTTCGATCACGCCGCAGAAATCCGCCGTCGCAATTTGTTTGCCGAGGTGCATTGCTGCTTTTGGAAAGAAGAGCCGTCAATGCGTGAGGTGCTTTACCAAGTGGATGCCGACGAAGTTTACATCGTCCCGGATTTCATCAGCGAAGGCTATTTCACCCAAGATGTGATTCCCCGGGAGTTCCAAATCACCGGACCGACCACGCAAGTTCGCGGAAAAACGCTGCACTATTGCCTGCCCGTCGGCATCCATCCGCACATGACCGAGCTCATTCGCCGCCGCGCCCACGAGGTCGCCCCTGACGTGGATCCGGCCCAGACAACGTTGATCATCACCGGTCACGGCACTGGCCTGAATCAGAACTCGACCAAGGCCATTCGCGACCAAGTGGACCTGATCGCCGCCTCCGATGCCGGATACGCCGCCGTGACCGATGCCTACATGGAAGAGCAACCGTTCATCGCCGAGTGGGACCAATTTTCATCCACTCCAAACGTGATCGTCGTTCCCTTTTTCATCTCCGATGGACTTCATTCGTATCAGGACATTCCGGTGATGCTCGGCATTGAAACCGAAGTCGGACCCGCAGCCAGTCAGCGGGAGGTTTTCCGCCACAACCCCCACCATCTTCGCGGCAAAACGCTCTATTACAGTTCAGCGATCGGTACTGAACGATTGCTCGCGGATGTCATTCTGGACCAAGTCTTGGACTTCGATCAGTTGCACAAATGAAGCGAGCTAAGGAGTGGCGACCTTATTGTCGCCTCTTCCCAGAACACGAATATTCAGACAACGAATGAACACATCTCAGAAACTGCAAAAGCTGATCGATCAAGAGTTTAAAAGGATCGGCGAAATCGAAATCCAAACTCACATTTCGGGCTTCGCATTTATCATGTGTCACTGGCAGGACGCGGAAGCCGTTGGTCGAGCAGACTTCGCAGGACTGAAAATTTTCGAGAGCCCAGAGGCGGCCGTTGAGATTTCGACCTATTCGGAAGATGGCGAATATCGGTTCACCAAAGGTCAGGTGAACCTCAAGCGCGGCTGGGCGATGGGACTGCAAAACGTGAACGAACTGCGGCAGGCACTCGACTTGTTTTACCCCGCATGCTTGGGGCTGTATCTGGCGCAACAGGACGGCACGCTCGAAGTCGAGAACTTGCGAGACAAGCTCAACCGCCAGACCGGTATGTATCGTTTTGCCCGCAGTATCAGTGATGCAGGCGCTCAGGAATTGGTCCGTAAAGTCTGCGGACCCGCTCATCAGTGCGCCAAACGCATCTTGTGGAAAATCGACGAAACCACACCTCTGGAAGACAGCGAGGCCAGCCGTTTCAACGGCATTCCGACGGACATTCCGGAAAACATGGCCATCCCCCTGCTCTGCCGCGAGGCCTGCAACCATTTCGTCGCCGAATGCCGAAAAGCCGCAAAAGCAGAATTCGAGGCCAAGAATTCTTGAGCCAGTAGGAGTGACCATCGGAGTGGTTTCCTACGGGGAGCCATCACTCACAACGGCGGCTTCGAGCCGCCTGTGTGATTCATGGCGTCTTGAAAACGCCACTCCGCTTCGCTGTGTTTGAGCATACAAAATGACTCGCCCGACAGCTTCGGAAATGTCAGGCAACCCGCTATTGACCTTGACGCCGGATGCATGGGACATGCTTCTTTGTCCATCCATCCAAAACGCATGCGCACCCACTCTTTTCCCTCACTTCCCATGCACCA
>JBGSLX010000107.1:0-2603 GCA_041740475.1 Akkermansiaceae bacterium
GCGTTTCGAGCTCGAATGGGAGCTTGGAACGACTCCCAACTTCATCGTTTCTTTCGCAGATCCACTGGCCGAAAATAATGAGCCGAGCAATCGCTACTACCTGCAATTCGGCGGCGCGGGCCTTGAAATCAAACGCGAGGCCGCCACGGGCAAGCGCTACAATACCTTCGCCATTCTGAATCGCCCGCCAGACCAATACCCGGAAGCCACGTTGCAAGTGGAGATCCGAGTGGACCGCGATAAGGCCCGGATGCAGCTCTTTCTCAATGGCGAGCCCGAGGGCGAATTCGCCGACCCGATCGCAGAGATTCCTTCTGGCTCTGGCTTGTCGCTCACCTTCAACACGCCAAACGGCGGTTCTCAGACCATCCGCAACATCGAGGTGCTGGAATACGACGATACCCGCACTCGTCATCGCGCGGAAGATCGCGGCGATGCCACCAGCGACAGCCTGATCAGCCGCGAGGATGACCGCTGGAGCGGGCGCTTGCTGGAAATCAAAAACACCGAGCAAGGCGCGCGTTTCCGCTTCAAGACGGATTTTCAACATGAACCCATCGAGATTTCCGAGGCGGATGTTTCCACGATATTTCTCGCGGAAGAAGAACCCGGCGCGGCCAAACCAGCGACTCAGCCGTATGTTCTCCGACTGCATGGCGATGGCCGCCTGACCGTGGCGTCCTGCCATTTTTCGGGAGACACCGCGTCTGCGGTCCACCCGTTACTGGGCACTCTCAACTTCCGCCGCAGCGGCATCACCGCCATGGAATGCATCCCATCCGACTCAGAACCATGAATCCGCATCGCCCATTTCTGAACTCCGGCATCGCCGCTGCCATGCTAAGCTTGAGCCTCGCCGCCACAGCATTTGCGGATGCGCCGAGCTCTTCGGTCCGCTTCGCCAATCAGGACGTGCTGACCGGATTTCTGGAATCCATCACGCCTGAGCGCCTGATGTGGAACTCCCCGCTGTTAAGTGGCTCGTCGTCATTTTTCACCGATAAAATCCTCGATATTTCCCTCACCCCCACCCTGCCGGAGCTTAGTGAAAAACATGAAACCACGGTCACACTCACCAATGGCGACACCATCCGCGGCCAGCTCGCGTCGGTCACCGAAGAGATGGTATCGCTCGATACGTGGTTTGCCGGGCGCATGGATTTCAATCGCTTGATGGTATCCGGCGTGAAAATCAGTGAACGCTCGAACTTTCTCTATCGGGGACCGAGCGGGATGGATGGCTGGGACCAGTCTGCCGAGCCACCCGTTTGGACTTATGATCGCTCGGCCTTCCGCGCCACCGGCACAGGCGGCATCGCTCGTGCGGATGTGTTGCCAGATGAATGCTCGATCACATTTGATACCGCCTGGCGCGGCGATTCGATCCGGCTGCGCGTCCTTCTTTTTTCGAGCGATACCTCCACGGACAGCCCGTCCTCAGGCTACGAGTTGTCATTTCAGCGTGGCGCAATCCACCTGCGCAACTCCAAGACCCAGAGCTTTCTAGGCAGCACTCAGTCGCAGTTGCTGATGGAATCCGACAACGCGCGGATCGAAATCCGAGCCAGCGCCAAAAACAACAAGATCGCTCTATTCATCAACGACCGGATCGTGGAAGTCTGGGACGATCCCGAGGGCGGTCGCGTGGATCAGGGGCGCGGCCTGCATTTCATTTCTGGAAGCAACACGCCGCTGCGCATCTCTAACATCGGCGTGGCGAACTGGGATGGCGTGCTCGACCAAGTCCCGGAGCCGCGTCTGGGCATGAACCGCCATTTCGGCGGGCAAGGACGCTTCCAGATGGGTATGGATGCCGAGCCTAAAAAAGAAGAGACCACGGATGAAAACCGCATGGTTCTCGCCAATGGAGATTCTCTAGCAGGCGAAGTTTCAGCGATCAAGGACGGCATCATCACGGTGAATTCGCCGCTGGGTGAAATCAAACTGCCAGCCGCGAGACTGCGCACCGTGGCCCTCAAAACCGTGGATGCCGAGCGCTGCAAACGCTACAACGGCGATGTCCGCGCGTGGTTTCATGACGGCTCATCCATCGTCTTCCGCCTCGAATCCAGTGACGAAAAATCACTCACAGGCACCAGCCAGAACTTCGGCAAGGCGACCTTCCTCACCGCAGCCTTCAATCGCATCGAGTTCAATATTTACTCGCCGGAATATGAAGACATCCGCCTAGCAGAAGATTGGTGAATTCGGTGCTTCAAACACCTGCGAGAAGAGGAAGAGACTAACCACGTAACACGCTGAATACACGGAAAATGAAGCGGTCTTTTTGTAGATGCCGCGCATGTTTCGGCTCGGTTTTATCGCCAATCAAAGCCTCTAACTTCCGTGTCTTCAGTGTATTCCGTGGTTCCATTCTTCAAGCCCAGCTTTGTTTGAGCAGTTCGCGCAATCTCTCACGAGACGTCGCCGAGGTTTTTGCGACGAAACCGCGCGCGTGCGCGAAGTGAACGTCGTCGTGCTGAACAATGCGGGTGAAATCCAATCTCGGATGATCATTGTGCCGGGATAACCCGTAGCCAGTTCCGCGACGATCTGGATACACCAGCGCGACGACTCCCCTACCCTCTGGATGACTCTCGATG
>JBGSLX010000108.1:0-4290 GCA_041740475.1 Akkermansiaceae bacterium
TGATTCGAGCGGCTTGCAGTGGGCGGACACCCAGTGGTTCCCGCGCCAGCAGCAAGGCGAGCGGCAAGCTCCACCGATCACGCCGCGCGGGATTTTGTATCAAACGAGCTACGCGCAAATCGTCGCGCCGGATTCGGTGGAGAACCCTGTTGCGACGGTGCCCGCCGACAAAAAAGAAGCGGATTTTGCCGTGCTTTACTTCAGCAACGCAGGCGCATGGAACGGCGGATCGGCGAATTATCTGCAGAGCACTTCTGCGAGAAATTGGCTCACTGGCCCGGAGAATAAACACGCGGTGGGATACGCCCAGCGCAGTCAGCCACATGAACAGCGCGGGAAAATCTTTGGCAAAAATTTCTCGGTGCCGCTCAGTCCCATCGATTCGAAACCGCTGCCGCTGCTTTACGAAACGGGCGAGGTTTTCGGCGACGGTGGGGCGAGTGGCAGCGCGCTGTTTGTCCAGCCGCAGGGCGGGGCCGGATTTTACCCGGCTGCGATTCTTTTGGCCGGGCAGGACCGGGCGGTTTACCGCGTGATCGATCAGGACATCGGCCGCATGATCGAAGACGCGCAGGACGCGGCGAGTGGCAACGACGAGGTGCTGAACAACAACTTTTCGCTCGTCACGTACGGCGGCAGCGGCCTGCGCGCGCTGCAAGTCGGCATCGTCACCACTGCTGCCCTGCCGACCGCGCGCTGGTCGGTGAAGCCGAATGTGGGCACGACTTACTCGAATCTGACGCCGACGCAGCGGGTTGGATTCAGCAACAGTTGGGGTAGTGTGACCGTGACATTTACCGCGGTTCCCGGCTTCATCACGCCGCCACCGATCACACTACTCAACTCGCAAGTCCCGCCCGGCGGAGTGACGACGATCAGCAATGTGACCTACGAAACCATCTCAGGTTTCGACACATGGAAGCAAGATGCAGGCATCTCCAACGATAGCGATGATCGTGATGGCGACGGCAAATCCGCACTGGCCGAATTCGCGATCAATGGCGATCCCGACAGCGGCTCAGATCCCGCGCCGCTGCGCGTGGCGGCCACTCCGCTGCAAAACAACCACGCGGAGTTCGAGGTCTATGTCAGCTCCACCGCCGACCAGGTCCGGTACACGGTCAAAGCCTCCAACACCCTACCGCCCACCAACGTCGAAACACTCGCGACTTTCACCCAAGCCGACGGCACCAACGACTACAAACGCGTGACCGACTCCCAGCCCAAAAGCGCCTCGCCCAAGCGCTTCGTCTGGGTGGAATACACGCACGACCGCAACCTGCCAGCCACTCAGTGACCGGAAAATCCCGCTGGAACAAGCGCCGGAAACGGCTCGCTGCGGCGCTGATAATCGCGTTAGTCGGCGCAGTTTGGGGGCTGATGTTGTGTCAGCTCAAAATCGGACAAGGACTGCGCCGAGCGAGTTATGATCTGCCGTTTCGCTTCGGCAAGGAGACACCGCCGGGAAACGTGGTGCTGGTCTATCTCGACGAAGGCTCGCACCAAGACCTCGGCCAGCCGCTGTCCGAGCCGTGGGACAGACGGCTGCACGCGCAACTCGTCGAAAAGCTGACCAGCGAAGGTGCGCGGGTGATCGTGTTTGATATCCTTTTTCACGACGAGAACCCAGAACAGGATGCGGCCTTCGCCGCCGCAGTCCAGAAGCACGGCAACGTGGTTCTGGCGGGCGAGCTGGTCCGCACCAAGAGCGAGGTTGACGAGCGAACCAGCCTGTTGCTTGCCACTCCGGCGCTCCGCCGCGCGGCGGCCGGATGGGGCTTGACCGAGGTGCCGGTCGATCCCGATGGCGTCGTCCGCCGGGTCCGCCACTGGATCCCGACCGACTTCGGCGACAAGCCGAGCTTGAGCGAGTTCGTGCGGCAACGCGCCGCGAACGACGGGCCGCGGACTTACGGCGAGGAACAGTGGATCGACTACTACGGTCCGGCGGGAAGCTTCCCCGGCTACTCGTATGCCAGCATCTTGCAGGAGCGGAAGGGGCTCGAAGGGGTCTTCCGCGACAAGATCGTGATCGTTGGTGCCCGGCTCAATACCGGCTTTTCCGGTGCCGGCAAGGATGTTTATGCCACGCCCTACACCCCGGATCCGATTGTTGAGATTGTCAGGGGCAAGAAGAGGAAGGTTCAGAAGTTGACCTCCGGCATGGAGATCCAGGCCACGCTGGTCTCATCGCTGCTAGAGAACAGGCGCATCATCAAGCCGGGGTGGGGGATCGAGTTCGCCGGGATCGCACTGGCGGCCTTCGTCCTCGCCTGCGCCGCCTGCCTGCCGTCACCCACCCGGGGCATCCCGCTTTGCATCGTTATGGGCATCGGCGTCATGATGGCGGGCATCTTCGCGCAGCAGTCCCATGGCTTTCAATTCCTCTGGACCATCCCTGCCTTCGGCCAAATGCCGCTGATCGCTGGTCTATCACTTGGCGCACATTATCTGATCGAGTATTCGGCCCGCTGGAAACTCCGCCGCGCGTTCAAATCCTACATGTCCGACGAACAGGCGCGGCAGATTGACGAGGATGAAGTCAGTCTCGAACTCGGCGGCAAAGAAGTGGAAGCCACCATCTTTTTCAGTGATCTCGCCGGTTTCACCGCGATGTCGGAGGGGCTGCCGCCGCAGTCGGTATCGAAGGCGCTGATCAGTTACTTCGAGCGAGCCACCGAGGGCATTCTCGACAATGGCGGCACCATCATCAAATACGTCGGCGATGCCGTGATGGCCACTTGGGGCGCGCCCTTGAAGGTGGAGCGTGAGGCGGACCATGCCATCGACGCCGCGATCCAGATGCAAATGGCCAGTGCCATGCCGATCTCGCTTGAGACTCCAGATGGACTCATCGAGCAAATTTTGGAAACGCGCATCGGCATCAATTCCGGCCCGGGCTTGGCGGGGAATTTAGGCAGCAGCCGCAGGTTTGACTACTCAGTCATCGGCGATACCACCAACACGGCGGCCCGGCTGGAGGGGCTGAACAAGATGCTTGGAACTTCGATATTGGTCGCGGAATCGGTGCTCCAGAAATGCGTGGAACCGCAGCGTTTCCTCAAGCGGCGCATGGGGAAATACGTGCTCAAGGGACGCAAAGGCGCGGTCGTGGTCTATGAAATTCTCGGCTACCTCAATGATCCATCCTCTGCGATCCGCAAGCGAAGCCCCGCATATTTGGAACTCTACCAGAGTGGCTTGGATGCGTTTGAAAGAGGCGATTTTCCGTCAGCACGCCAGTTCCTCAGCGAGTGCTCACCGCTGCACGACCGCCAGAAAGAAGATCCCGCCGCAAGACTCATGCTCAAGGCGATTGACGCAATGAATGAGCACGAGAGTGTCCCAGAAAATTGGACAGGGCAGATCCTTCTCGATTCCAAATAGGCCTAAACTCAGAAATCAGAGACAACGAAATCGTCGAAATGAGCGAAAGAAGAATGAGTTGGAACAGATAGGTGAGACACTCCACAATCCTCAATCTCCTTTCTCTCCGCATTTCCTCTCGCCATGTTCCTCCCAATCCCCCCGGGACCGCGGGCGTCCTCGCCCGCATCTTCCATCCCCCGGGATCGCGGGCGTCCTCGCCCGCATCTTCCATCCCTCGGGACCGCGGGCGTCCTCGCCCGCATCTTCCTCTTCCAATCGGCAATCAAAAATCGACAATCCACAATCTCTTCTGGAACCCCAAAAACCTCTTCTGCGATCCCAAATATCTCTTCTGCGCTCCCAAATATCTCTTCTGCGGTCCCAAAAACCTCTTCTGCGATACCGATTTTCTTTTCTGCGATCCCAAAAATCTCTTCTGCGGTCCCAAAAACACACACCGCGATGCCGATTCCACTCGCACTTGGCACAAAATTGCTGGCCGCGCTCCAGATTTTCTTCACTGTGCCCCCGAAATTCTCTTCTGCGCTCCCGATTTTCTTTTCTGCAGTCCCGATTTTCCTTTCTGCGACATCAAAATTCTCCGCAATAACCTGCTTTTCAATGATTTACGCACTCTCCACCTAAACCAAACACCAAAAAAGCAATCCCATGTCACCCGAAGATCCCACCACCACTCCAGTTCCGGCTCCCAGCGTTCCCAGCGAACCCACCACACCCGGTTCCACCCCATCGCCACTCAACGAGGGCCAGCTCGCCTCGCTCACCAAGACCGAGGAAATCTGCCGCACCGCCCTCAAAGCGGATTACCTGCTCGCACTCGTCACCCTCGAAGACGGTGAGGAACCCGGCGAGGACGACGTTTCCGAAGCCGCCATCCAGGCCGTGCTCGCTCTCTGCGAA
>JBGSLX010000109.1:0-4656 GCA_041740475.1 Akkermansiaceae bacterium
CTTGCTGCGGTCGATGTCGATCGCCTCGCGGGTTTCCAGATCAAGGGTGGCGGTGGATTCTTCGTAGGACATGGCAGAGAGTGGTAAGTGAGCAGTGATCAGTGATCAGAAAAATCAGGCGAGGGCGGCTTCCTTGAGGAAATCGTAGCCGTGCTTCTCGAGTTCGAGGGCGAGCTCGGGGCCGCCGGAGCGGACGATGCGGCCCTCGGCCATCACGTGGACGTGGTCGGGTTTGATATAATCTAGCAGACGCTGATAGTGAGTGATTAGCAACATGCCGCGTTCTTCCGAGCGCATCGCATTCACGCCTCTCGCGACGATTTTGAGCGCATCGATGTCGAGGCCGGAGTCGGTTTCATCGAGAATGCAGAAGGTTGGCTCCAGCATCATCATTTGCAGGATCTCGTTGCGTTTCTTTTCACCGCCGGAAAATCCTTCGTTCACGGCGCGGGCGGTGAATTTCCGGTCCATTTCCAGCAAGTCCATTTTGGCGTAGAGGCTCTTGTAATAAGCGACCGCATCGATGTCTTCGCCTCTCGGAAGGCGTGCTTGGAGCGCGGCGCGGATGAAGTTCGCATTGGAGACGCCGGGCACTTCCGCGGGATATTGGAATGCGAGGAAAATGCCGGAGCGCGAACGCTCGTCGATGGACATTTCCGCGATGTCTGCGCCATCAATCGTGACGCTGCCGCCGGTGACGACGTAGCCTTCGTGACCGGCGATCACTTTCGAGAGGGTGGATTTGCCGGAGCCGTTCGGGCCCATGATGGCGTGGACTTCACCTTTCGGGATCTCAAGGGTGACGCCTTTGAGAATTTCGGTGCCGTCTGCGAGGGTGGCGTGGAGGTCGTGGATGTGTAGGCTCATGGAGTAGGAAGAGAAATTTGAGATTTGAGATTTGAGATTTGAAATTAAGAAGCAGCGAGCTTGCCGCGCAGGGTGATTTCGATGTCCTCGACGACTGCGCCGGGTGGCAAATCGAGCATGTCCGCGAGGTTCAGTCCGGGTTTGAAGTCGATGTCATGCACGCGGCCAGTCGCCGCATCGTGGAAATGACCATGCTCGCGCAGATTCGGGCAGTAGCGGGAAGATTCACGTTCGAAATTCACCTGACGAATGACGCCATGCTGCACCAGCGCTTCGAGACAGTTGTAAACGGTGGCGAGTGAAAGATTCGGCAGTCGGTCTTTCGCCCGCATGAATACCTCATTGGCGGTCGGGTGATCGCGCTGCTCGATGAGAATGCGGTAAATTTCTTGCCGCTGCCGGGTCATGCGCAGGCCGGAAATTTCCTCGGGCATCTCCGGGGTAGAGAGAGAATTTTTCGCTTTGTGAACCATGGCGGCGGCAAACTACGCACGCCCAAGCCACAATCAAGAATTATTCTAATTACAGTTCTCAGCACAAACGCACCATGTCCTTGATGAATTGCCCCCAAAGAAAGAGCAGGCCGCGTTTGGAATATTTGAAATGGCCGTCTTGGGTGAGATGGATGATGCCCGACTTAAGGTTGTGGTCGAGTTGGCGGCGCATTTCGCTTTCGATAGATGCCTCGATTTCCTCGGGATCTGGGACGCGCAAGCGGTCAGGCGAGACTTTGGAGCGGGTGAGATAGGCTTGGTGATCGCGCAGGATTTGATGGAAGCAATTACGACCGCAAGGAACGTGGTTCCAATGTACTTCTGGCGGGCAGCTCAGGGTGGCCGCGAAGGGGAAATTAGTCGTGCGCCAGATTCGCCCATCGCAGTCTTGGGAAGTGATGGAAATGAAGGCAAATGCCACATCGCTCTGCTCGCAGAGGCAAACGGCGGCGACAGCGCGTTCTTCTGGATTCCAAAATAAGCGGAAAAACTGGTGCATGCCGTCCCATTCCCAGCCGCAATCGGAGGCGTGTTCGAAGCCAGCTTCCTCCATCGCGGCGGCCGCTTCGCTGGCGTTTGGAAAAAACGCTGGGTTCGGCAATGCGCGGTGGTGCAATTTGTTATCGACCGGCAAACGCATCCGCCGGATCCGCGTAAGCAGCTCGATCCACGGCAGAAACAGCCACAACAGCGCGCCCATGAAGCCCGCGTAAAGATTGCGCGTGATGAAGTAAAACAGGCAGAAGCTCGCCGTGAGAAACGTGAACGCCCCGAGTTTGCGCAAACCCGCGACTCGAGCAGTGCGCAGCCCGATGGCGAGCACCATGAGGCCAATGACGATCAGAGTTTCACGCATGGATTGTAGGCGAAGGAGAATTCATCAGTCCGACACAGGCAAACGAGTCACACGGTTCCGGACCACGCGCAAGCGCTCGTTTCTCAGTCATTTTGCATTGGCGATGTTTCACGAGGCAGACAGGAATGCAGAAAATGCGCTGCACAAGCGATGATTCCACGTCGCCGCAGGTTTTGTAGTCGCGGTCCGGTGCGTGCTTGCCATCTTGCCGCACCACCGCGCCATGTCTTACCGCACTTCCCCCGCAGACCTCGATGGCATGCCGCCCGGCGTGCCGCACATCATCGGCAACGAGGCCGCCGAGCGCTTTTCTTTCTACGGGATGAAGGCCGTGCTGGCGGTGTTCATGGTCCAATATTTGCACCTGATGGACGGCCTGAGCGGAGCGGCAATGAGCGAGGCGGAGGCCACGGAAAAGGTCCATTTGTTCAATGGCGCGGTCTATTTGACGCCGCTGCTGGGTGCGCTACTGGCCGATATTTTCATCGGGAAATACCGCACCATCATCGCGCTTTCGGTCGTCTATTGCGCGGGGCACGCGGCGCTCGCGGCGATGGGTGTGTTCGGCAGCTCGCCGTGGTGGCTGATGGCTGGACTCGGTCTGATCGCGCTCGGCTCCGGTGGCATCAAGCCGTGCGTCTCGGCACACGTCGGCGACCAATTCGGCGCGAACAATGCGCACCTGCTATCGCGCATTTTCAACTGGTTCTACTTCTCCATCAACATCGGCGCGTTTGTCTCGATGCTGCTGACGCCGTGGTTGCTGGAATGGCACGGCCCGCACTGGGCGTTCGGCGTGCCGGGCGTGCTGATGGCCATCGCAACGCTGGTCTTCTGGCTCGGGCGGAATCGCTTCATCCACGTGCCCGCTGGCGGCACAGGATTCGTGCGCGAGTTGTTCAAAGGCGGCGGACTGTGGGTGATGCTCAAACTGCTGCCGCTTTATGCATTCGTCGCGATGTTCTGGGCGCTCTTCGACCAGACGGGTTCGACGTGGATTTTCCAATCTCAGGACATGGACCGCCGTTTTCTCGGCATCGACTGGCTGCCTTCACAGATCCAGGCGCTCAACTCGGTGTTTGTGCTGACGTTCATCCCGTTGTTTTCCTACGTCGTTTATCCGCTGATCGGTCGCGTGTGGAAACTCACGCCGCTGCGCAAAATTGGCCTCGGATTGTTCATCATGGCGGGTTCGTTTGCACTCGTCGCGATGATCCAAGAGTGGATCGATGGCGGTGCGCGGCCGAATGTTTCATGGCAAATCCTCGCCTTCGCGCTGCTCACCATCGCCGAGGTGATGGTCTCCATCGTAGCGCTGGAATTCGCCTACACACAGGCTCCCAAAACGATGAAATCGCTCATCATGTGCTTCTATCTCGGCGCGGTAGCGGTCGGAAATTTCCTCGTCGCGGGCGTCAATCATTTCATCCAAATCCCGGACGCCGCCAGAGAACAGCTCGCCACCGCCATCGCTCAGCTACCGCCGGATTGGCAGAAGGACCCGCGCACGGTCGTGTTGCCCGGCTACGATGGCGTCACCGGCACTGCCGACGATTTCATCCAGCGGCTGAAAGACGGCGTGGCCACCGAGTTGGAAATCCCCGGTCAAGCGACCTTCGAGCAGGCGACTCAGCGCATCGAAAAAATGATCCAAGCCAACGGCGGTCGCCTCCCCAGCGAAACCGAAGTTTCTGCCAATCTCGCCGCGCTGCTCGATCCATGGGGCGCACCGCTTCGCTACCAAATCCTCAATTCCAGCCGCGCCCGACTGATCAGCGACGGCCCCGACCGCTTGCCCGGCACCCGCTGGGATGTCGGCATGACGCTCAATCTTCCCGCGCCCGAAGAAACGCCGAAAGCCTCATGGACCGACGCATTTCACCCGCAGGAAACTTGGCTGGACCGACGCAAGCGCGAGCTGGGAATCGCTAGTCCCGCCACGGATTCAAACGACCAGCGCATACTCACCCGCAGCACCTTCGCCGGCGGCCAAACCCGCCTCCATGGCGCGGCCTACTTTCATTTTTTCACTTGGCTCATGCTCGGCACCGCCATCGCTTACATTCCATACGCCCTGCTTTACCGACCGAAGACTCGGCTGCAGGGATGAGATCGAATCCCAAAAACAAGCGAGTGATATGGCCGCCAACGACTCCCATTGTCCGAAGCGGCATCTTGACAAGTCTGGGTGTAGGAATGATGAACCTAGGCTAAACCCATGCAATCACCACAGTCATCGCATTGCATCATGGCGCTCGTTTTGCTGATGCCGTTTCTCGTCGCGACTTCGCTCAACGGGCAAGTGGATGATGACCTCAACGGCTTGAGCGACGTTTGGGAGGCGGCGCACGCACTCGGGCTGGCTGCCGATGAGGATGCAGACAGCGATGGATTCTCAAATCGCGAGGAAGCCGCCGCGGGCACCGATCCGCTGGATTC
>JBGSLX010000110.1:0-3699 GCA_041740475.1 Akkermansiaceae bacterium
GCCCTGCGCCCGCAGAGTTTATCGAAGGATGCGGCCCTTGTCGCTCGCCAAGCACGCGCTGGTCTGCTCTGGAGCAAGCAATATTATCATTACGACATACGTGGATGGCTCCAAGGTGACTCCGGGCAAGCTCCGCCGCCGCGCGAGCGGCATCACGGACGGAATGCGAATTGGGATCACTTCATTGCGGATAATCTGCTCTCGATGCCAGACAAATGGGAGTATCCATGGTTCGCAGCGTGGGACCTTGCCTTCCACATGATCCCGATGGCAGAGCTGGATCCAGATTTTGCCAAAGCACAAATGCTGCTTATGCTGCGTGAGTGGTATATGCATCCTAACGGACAGCTTGCCGCGTACGAATATAACTTTGGTGATGTGAATCCTCCGGTCCATGCATGGGCTGCATGGCGCATCTATAAAATGACGGGACAGAGCGGTAGCCGTGATCGTGTCTTCCTTGAGAAAATCTTTCAGAAACTCCTTCTCAACTTCACATGGTGGGTGAACCGCAAAGACGCCTATGGTAACAACCTCTTTCAGGGAGGCTTCCTCGGGCTCGATAACATCGGCGTGTTTGATCGTTCCCAGCCACTGCCCACGGGTGGGCACCTGCTTCAGTCCGACGGCACGGCATGGATGGCATTCTATTCACTCACCATGCTCGCCATCGCTCTTGAGCTGGCTCAGGAAAATCCGGTGTATGAAGATTTAGCCACCAAGTTCTTTGAACACTACATCAGCATTGCAGATGCCATGAACCACTTTGGAGGCACAGGATTATGGGATGAGGAGGACGGTTTCTATTATGACAAACTCACGCTCGACGGCGTGGAAAGCCACGCGCTGCGGACACGTTCGCTGGTTGGGCTACTGCCGCTCATCGCTGTGGAGATTATCGAAGAATCGATGATCTCGAAGTTGCCCGGCTTCTCCCGAAGGATGGAATGGTTCATACGGAACCGACAGGATCTGGCTGGGCAAGTCACACTTTGCCAACGGTGTGACCAGCACCAACATATTCTGCTGGCGATCCCTACCCGCGAGCGACTGGAGTCGATGCTACGCTATCTGCTAGATACTACCGAGTTCCTCTCGCCATATGGCATCCGTTCTCTCTCCCGCATCCATCTCGATCACCCGTATGTCTTCGAAATTGGCTCAATCCGCCATCGAGTGGACTACGTTCCGGGCGAGGGTAATACCCGGCTTTTTGGCGGAAACTCGAACTGGCGCGGCCCGGTTTGGTTTCCTATCAACTACCTAATCATTGAGGCACTGGAGCGTTATGCTCATTTCTATGGACCTGAACTGAGAGTCGAGTGTCCAGTCGGTTCGGGGGTTTTCCTTGATCTGCAAGCGGTCGCGGCAGAGTTATCGCGTCGCCACGCGAGTCTATTTCTAGCGGGGCCGGATGGTCGCCGCCCGTGTCATGGAGAATCCGCTGCCTACGCTGAAGATCCTCATTGGAAAGATCTCGTGCTTTTTCATGAATACTTCCACGGCGATAGCGGCCGCGGCTGTGGTGCCTCTCATCAGACCGGGTGGACCGCTCTCGTCTCCCGGATGCTCTCTTGAAATGTGATGACTATTTGAAGCAATCGTGCGCCATCAACCGCTGCTGCAGGTCGTTCGGTTGAGAATGCGCTGGCATTACAGAATATGCGTGTGGTTTGTGAGGTGTCACGATCCTATCGGCCTGCTGATTCGGTTTGGACGGTCGCTTGATGATGAATCTTGCTGTCATGACGATACGCGGTTATCCAAGCAGCCGAAAGACAAGTGAAAGAAGATCCACCGCAACATATCCATGATTGAATCCACATTTCTGATTCTGCTGCAAATTTCCGCTGTGTATGCAGTGGTGGGAGTCGCCACTGCGGTCTGGTTTTTCGCGCGACGCATCAAGCAGCTCGATCCACCGGCGGCTGGTGGCAGCCTCGGCTTCCGGCTATCAGTCACGCCCGGCATCATCGCACTGTGGCCGTTGATTTTGCTCAAAGCGGTGCGTCCGCATGCCAGTCTCGGACCCGACCGCGCGGAGGAGCTGCGGCGCAATCACCGCGTGGCGATTGTGATTCTAGCCGTAGCTGGAGTGCTGCTCTTCACCGCCGCGATGCTCTGGCGAGCACCAGCGTTTCAATCCCTGCCCGAGACGAAAACTTCACGTCCCTGAACCATGTCACATCTCTATCAAGCCGTCGGCTGGAACCGTCAGAAACGCATTTATGACTTCACTCTTCTGGGGCTTGTCTTGGTAGCAGCGTCGGTATTCGGCGTGGTGACTGCGCTGCGCCATCCGGCGACGACGGCGGAGATGTTTCTCATCCGTTTCACCTCGATCACCGCGTTTCTATTATTGCACGTCACGCTGGCGATCGGACCGCTTTCTCGGCTTGCGCCGCGCTTTTTGCCGTTGCTCTATAACCGCCGCCACCTGGGCGTGACGCTGGCGGTGATGGCGGGGTTTCACGGCTTACTCACGATTTTTCAGTATCACGCACTGGGCGACAGGAATCCGCTGGTGAGTGTTTTCACTGCGTATGGAAACGACTATCTGGCACCGTTCTCCGATCTCCGCTCGATATCGCGTTTCCCGTTTGAAATCCTCGGTTTTCTCGCGCTGGTGGTTCTTTTCCTGATGGCCGCAACGAGTCACGATTTCTGGCTGCGCCATCTTGGGCCGCGCACATGGAAGCGGCTCCATCAGCTCGTCTATGTGGCGTATGGATTGATCGTCGCGCACGTTCTGCTAGGAGTGATGCAGTCCGAGCGAAGTGTGGTTTTCCCGATTCTGCTAGGTATTGGATTTGTCGCTTTGGTGTCGCTGCATCTTGCCGCTGCCGCGAAGGAGCGCAGGCTGGATCGCATGACTCACGAGCTAGCGGAGGATGGCTTTGAGAAGGTGGCCGACGTCACCGAGATGACGGAAGACGAAGGCAAGGTGGTGATGGCTGGCGGCAAACGTTACGCGCTATTCATCCGCAAGGGGCGGCTGTTTGCACTCTCGAACGTCTGTCGCCACCAAGGTGGGCCGATTGGTGAAGGGCGGATCGTGAATGGCTGCATCACCTGCCCGTGGCATGGCTTCCAATACAAGGCAGAAGATGGATGCAGCCCGCCGCCCTTCGACGAAGTGCTAGATACGTATCCGCTGCGGCTCGTGGGCACTGAGGTGTATTTATCCACTCAAGCGCTGCCGTCGCGCACGACATCTGAGGGCGTGCCCGTGCCGGAAACTCAGGCCGCTGAGAAGCGGGTCTTTTATATCGGCTGGCAGGCGAAAATGGCACCCGAACTCGCCCACCGCCTGCGCGCTGCGTTGATTCCCGCCGCCGTCATGATCCCGGTGATTACTGCGGTGATCGTGTGGTTTCAAAATCCGGTGGATCGCGGAAACTACGAGTTCGGCGTGGTGAAATCCTTTGAGGGGATACTCTATGAGACACCGATCCCACGGCTCCAGCTCGATGCAGGCGACGGAAAAGCGGTCGATCACATCCTCGTCGGCGCTGGGAAATTCGGCGTAAAATCATTGATCGCCGGGGCGCACGGACACCGAGTGAAATTCGACGGCAGTTTGATCATCAGGGAGCCATTTCGGATGATCGAGATGAACCGCCCGGAGACGTTCAAGGTGCTGAGCGAGGATGAAGCACCGGCACCGGAAATTTCGCCGCTCGGCGAGGGCACATTCAC
>JBGSLX010000111.1:0-20492 GCA_041740475.1 Akkermansiaceae bacterium
TCCGCATTCGTGTTTGAGGAAATCGCTCATGGGGTTCGAAATAGTGCTATCACTCGCCAATCACGCGCACCCGCACTCCCACTTCGGGAACCATCCGGCCAATCACATGACCGCCAGGCCCCGCCTTGAGCGCAGCATCAACATCGGCCTCGGCGACGATCGCCACCCAGCCGATACCCATGTTGAAGGTGTGAAAGCGATCATGTTCGTCCACTTGGGAAAGTAGTTTTCCGATGCCGGGAAGCTCCCACGGCGGGATTTCAAGGTCGGCTCCCATCTCAAGGAAAAGGCGCTCCAAGTTTTCCGGCAAACCACCGCCAGTGATGTGCGACATCGCTTTGGGCTTGATCCCTAATTTTTTCAAATCACCCGTGACATCGTGATAGAGGCGCGTCGGTTTCAACCAGACGGCGAGTTCGTCATCCGTCACTTCTCCCGGAAATTCTCGCAAAACCCTGCGTACCAGCGACCAGCCATTGGCGTGAATGCTGTCAGATGGGTAACCGATCAACACATCACCCACAGCGACCGTGGTCGGATCGATGAGATCCGGCTTTTCCGCGCAGCCGATGCAAAAACCCGAAAGTTCGATGACGTCGGGCGGAACAATTCCCGGCATTTCGGCGGTTTCGCCGCCCGCGAGAATGCAACTGCACTCTTCCAAATAATCCGCCATCCCAGAGATCAAGCGGGTGATTTTCTCCTCATCGAGTGCCGCGATGCCGATGTAATCGAGGAAAAGTAGCGGTTCTCCGCCAGTGGTCAGGATGTCATTCACGCTCATCGCCACCAAATCTTTGCCAGCCGTCTCTAGCAAATCGTGCTCTAAGAGCAGCTCCAGCTTGGTTCCCACTCCATCGCAGCCGGTAACAATGACAGGTTCTGCGTAAGAACTCAGGTCGTAGCACGCTGCAAACAATCCAAATGCACCCCACAATTTGCGCTTTTGTTGAGTCCTGCGCACATGCATGCCGATGTCGCCCACAATGGCGGCCGCTTTCCGCGTGTCCACCCCAGCTTGTTGATATGTGAGTTTACCCGACATCTTGCGCTGCGGCGGTTCTACATGCGCCCCCGGTCACGTCACGCGGAAAATTCCTCCTACACCGTGAATTACTAGCTCACCAATTGCTCTCATGCAGAAACAAAACAAAATCAATGAATTGCAGGTCTCTGCGTGACGTGATTTTTTACGAAATCCCCACCTTGTTTTTAAAAAAATATTCAAAAAAAGCATTGCCATCTGTGAAAGGGTTGTCTTACCTGTCGGGTGTATCGCCTATATAGACATTTAAGTTGTATTGATAGTATTGCTGGGACTAGCACCCACATCCAGACAAGCTCACAAACACAAAAAAATGCCTCAACAAGCACCAATGATACTCCTCGACTCCGGTTTGGAGATTGGCTACCGGGACGCGATCGCGAAGTTTAGCGAGACGGTGAAACTGGGTGCAGGCACTCATTTCCTGTTGGCGCGAAATGGACGCGGAAAAACCACCCTGCTGCGCACTCTGGCTCGCTCGCTGAAACCTGTAGCAGGAAATTTTCACACCGAAGGATTCATGCAATATCTGCCAGAAGACCTTCGCTTCGATCCGTTTATGACGCCAGCTTTGATCTTCAAAACCTTACTCCCAAAAAAACATTTAGCTGAAGCTATGGAACTCGCTCAGCGAATTGAACTGGATGTGAAAAAGCCCTACGGTCGTCTCTCCACAGGTAATCGCCGCAAAACAAACCTGATTTCCGCCGAGTTTTCGGTCAAAACGGATCGTGGTAATATCCTCCTTCTCGACGAGCCATTCAGCGGTTTGGATGCGTTCGCACGGCAGGTGTTCGAGGAAATCTGGCATCAATCTTCTGAAAACGTGCTGCGCTTGGTAAGCTGTCACCCTGATTACGACTCGATGCTGATGCCGAGTGCCCTCATGATTGAAGGGAAAAACGCCCGCCATTTGAACGGCGGAAGTCAAACTTGGAGCCAACTCAAGAATTTGCTGAACTGACACGTCATGAGACTTTTCCGACTCACCGCTGCCACCATTTTCCAACGCAAGGCGTGGGCGATCTGTGTATTTGCCGTGATCGCGATGCCATTTGCATTGCCACTCATTTCAAGCGCCACCGAGAAGCCGTTGTTAGTCCAGCCCGCTCGCATACTAGCCGCATGGAACACGCTCTGGATTTGTTCGCTAGTGTGGGGACTCTACACCGCCGCTAGAGAGGGCGAAAACAACGCCAAAACTGGGATCGGCGAGTATTTTCTAACCACCGGTGTCTCCGCAACCCGCCAGCTTTTCGAAATTTGGCTGGCCGTATTTTGTTTTGTGGCTCCCCTCGCGATCATCACGGCTCTCGTCTGCCAATTCGCCGCAACGCCGGCGGACCCTGCCGAAAGGTCCATGTGGTGGATTCTCAATTCTCAATATGCGGCACTGTTCATTTTGGTTCTGGCACCTTTGCTAGCGCTTGCCACAGCAATAGCTTCACGCTTCGGGGGCATCACAGGCTTTGCTTTGACCCTATTGATCACTCTCTACGGTCTTTATGGAGTGGGTTATCTGGATCAGATGCTCAAAGTCGAAGCCAACCCAGCTCTGCGCGCGCTTTGGGTCTTCTCACCGCAATATCGATTCGCGGATTTGACACAGAGGCTTTACTTTAAGTCTGGGGCTTTACCAGCCGATGCCTTTTGGATGATGACGCTTTACTTCACCGGAATTTTAACAGTCTATGCTGGCATCTCGCGGCTTTGTTTTCGAACCAAACTATCTTCCTGACAAGTTCTCCAACCTGACCTGACATGACGCAGCATACTTCCATCGCTATCAGCTCCTGCCTTATCGGCTTGGGTGCGCTGGCATGGGCCTATGCAAGTGGCCCCCTAGTGAAGAATCCGGATTTGGCTTCGCCGCTTAACCCGATGGGCATCAATCGCAGTCCTTATGGCGAAGTATTCGCCATGGCGATGCAAACTCCCATCAGCTCCAACTTCGATGGCATCTGGGTCCGGGAGCGAACCACAAAACCCGCAGAAGAGACAAAATCGACGCTTTCCGTGAGGGAAAAGCCAGCCGCCACTGGCAAAAAAAGTTTCGAAAGCTTCCTCACAACTCTGGAAAGCTCTCTCAATGTCAGAACCAATCCGAAGCCTGCGTCCGCAGCGCATAAGTTGTATTTGCGCAGCCAAGTGGAGAGTAAGTTGCGCTTCGCTTACAATTTGGATCCCTCGCACTACGCAAATTACAATTCACTGCATTTCTTTCTGACCGAGCCCCAGTTGGGAACACGCCCGGAACTCACATCATCAGCCGCGAAACTCGCCGATGAGACGATCCAATATTGTCTCAAACAGGAAAACGATCCTCGTCCGGCTCTTACTGCGGCGGCAGCTTGCACAAACGTGCTTCACTTGATGTTCACGGATCGTCAGAACGAGAAACCCATCTACACAATCGCGCAGATGCGCCAGTATCTTGATTTGCTTAATCACTCCATTGATCGTTATGACACGATCGCTGCTCAATGGGACCAATCCAAGCAGTGGGACCTGATTTCACCTCAACGTGTCAACGAGTGCGAAGAACGCATCTACTTCATCCGCAATATCCGCAACGCCGCAGACAAAACGATTATTCGTTTTGAAAACGAATCGCACAGTCAGCACGCTGCCAATTAATTTTTAGGGGGACCACAGACGAAACTTATGATCAGCTCCACGACAGCATTTGTGCCGCCACCGCTACCTAGCCGCAATATGGTGGCTAGCCCGGTGCGCTTCGGTCACAACATGAGCGGACGTGAGCTATTGGGAATTATTTTCCGGGTCTGCGCTGAGAACAAAGTCTCAGACATCCAGATGCGATCCTCTCGCCCAGTTTATATCCACACGAACAAGGGGATGGAGAAACTCGATTATCTGGGGATTCTATCACCCAACCACATGGATGAAATTCTCAAGGAACTCATCAGCAACCGTGAAATCGCGAGTCACGGCTTCGGCGTGGATCACTCGCTTGAGCAACGCGTGGATGATAAAATCAACATCGCGATTGCCGACTTTACAGAGCGTCGCGTGGCAGACTTTTCCTGTGATGGCATTCCGATGGGAGACCATGGCGAACGCTCAGGCCGGCTACGGATTCAAGCACATCTCAGCTCATCGGGCCTTGGCATCACTTGCCGGATCCTTAGTGACAATATTCCCGAACTCGAGTCTCTTGGCATTGATCCCGACACCACCGATACCCTCCGCCATTGTGTGCTGAAACGCGCAGGTCTCTGCCTCGTCACGGGCCCCACCGGTTCTGGCAAGTCCACCACTCTTGCTTCACTCATCGACTGGTGCCGCCGCCACCACCC
This sequence comes from Akkermansiaceae bacterium, assembly GCA_041740475.1. Classification (GTDB taxonomy): domain Bacteria; phylum Verrucomicrobiota; class Verrucomicrobiia; order Verrucomicrobiales; family Akkermansiaceae; genus Luteolibacter. The sequence continues at coordinate 4,366 of JBGSLX010000111.1, forward strand.
CAAGCACATTGTCACAGTTGAAGATCCCATTGAGTATGAGTATCCCGATGACATGGATGATCCTGATTATCCCGGCTTGAGGATTCCCTCGCCCAGTATCGTCACCCAGCAGGAAGTCGGGCGCGACGTGCATTCCTACCGCCAAGGTCTCAAGGACGTCCTGCGGAAGGCACCACACATCATTTTGCTAGGAGAAATTCGCGACCGCGAGGCGATGGAAACCTGCATGGAAGCAGCACAAACAGGCCACCTCGTCCTGTCCACTCTTCACACCACTGGCGCGGTCAAAACCATCGGCCGAATCTTGGAATTGTACCCCAAGGAAAATCACTCCTCAGTCCTGAGCCGTTTGGCCGAGGTGATGGTTTTCATCCATTCTCAAGGCTTGCTGAACGGAATCGGCCGCCGCGTCTTGACCTACGAATTCCTCCAAAACAACGACGACGCTGTTTCAAGTGCCATCGCCAATTACGATGGCGGTGCTCGCTCGCTTGAAGACGTCATTCGCCGTTCCGGCAATATCGAGTGGGACTCCAACCTCAAACGCCTGCTCAATCAAGGCCTCATCACCCCGGACACCTTCATCAATTCTCGCATGAACAAAAATGACGACGAATTTTAAAAAACGGATAGATCAAGCAACTTCTATACACCTATAAATTTTCATTCACAAACAGCTCTTTTCCTCGACTTGCTCATTTCAAGACTCTAATGCTTTTGCCTTAAACCACTTTCCGAGACATTTGACTCATCTGAAGTATTTACTTTAATGTGCAAGTGTTCTCAAACTGACAAAAAATAAAAACAACCAATAGATAGAAACACACACTATGAAACCTACAAATACACAAATCATCAATCGCAAGTCCGGTATGACTCTTCTTGAGCTTACTGTGGTCATCTTGGTCTTGCTATCACTCATCGCCATCCTCTTCGTCGGTGCTCGCGCCTGGAAGAAGGGTTCTGACCGTTCCGCTAACATCATGAACATCCGCAACGCCCAGCAAGCAATGCGCGGTCATGCCAACATGCGTGAACTACTAGAAGGTGATAACACTGTGACTGAGGCAGTAATTTATGGGGCGAATGGTGATGGCATTGATGGCTACCTGCGCAAGCCAGTTCCGCCAAACTCTGATATTGCTTCATACACGGGAACAGGCGTAGTCGGCGCACCCGGCGACCTGTGGCTCACAGTGGCTTATAATGGTACCGGAGCGGTAGATTATGCTCCTGCTACAACACTAACCGCTGATTGGTAACCTAGGATGCTAATTCCTTCGGGAATAACCACTCCACGGCCTGCCTGCTTGAGGTGGGCAGGCCGTTTTTGATTTCACGCACTATTGGGAATTGCCCCCATCCCGCGATGCCCACCTCTGCCCCACAATCCATTGGCCACTTTCAAACATCCATCGTCACTAAATGCCTTACAGCAGTTTCGTCAGGCGTGCACTATTCTCCTGAAAACAACCCGTGCCAGTAATCCAGCGTGGTATCAGGATGCATTAGACCTCAACTTTCAGCTGCACATACGCTTAGACGGCGCATCCATCGCCACTTTTTATTACGATAAGAGACAAGATCAATGGAATGAAGGCCCTCTGCTAACAGAGCAGATTCTCGACGACTCCGGTCGAATGGAGTCCTTTACTTCGGAAATTCTCCGTCTCACACGCGCCACAGGCGCTTCCTCGCTCGGCGTAGTACTTCACATTGCAGATGAATTTGCCACTACGGAGCTTAAGCCTGAGTTAGACAACCCGGCTGCAATTATCGAGCTGCGTGATCTTGCGATCAATGATCCCGCTGCGATTCTCGAAGATTCATCCATCTTGGCAACACAGGCGAGCTGGCGGGTGATTCCATATTCTGCGGCTGGTGGTGAATCCATCGGCACGACGATCACTATCACTCGTCAACATGCCGCACTCCTCAACGCGCTACGCGATGCGGGGCTGAAAGCGAACTTCCCGGTCATCACTCAAGCACTCAGTGCCCCACTTGTTGCGATAATGAACTTGTGCCAGACGGTGGATTTCACAACCGGCAGACCATTCATCGCGATCCTGCAGTATTCTTGGTTCACGGTATTAGCCTTTTTCAATGAGCATGCGGACCTCCGTCTCATCCGCACGTTGCAACACCGTGGCATGCGCCGAGCGACCAATCTGCGCAACGCTCTGACCACCACCAGTGCTTCGCTGGAATTTGTGGATCCTGACATTTTTGTCATCCCTCTCGGCGAAACGGTGGACACCGCGTTGCACGAAAATCTCCGTCTCGCCTATCCCACCAGCAATGTCGAGATGGTGCAAACCCCCACGGTGCCATTATTGCCGACGTGGTGCCCGGAACCATTCATAAGCGCCGCACCCGCTGCGGCATTGAATCCCAAAATCAAAAGCCACTCGTTCACCGTCCTTCGGGATGACAAATGGGCCCTCCAAGATTTCCTGCCCACTCCGCGCGAAGACGTGGAAATCTTTCCGAATAAGTCAGAGATGCGACTACTACGCCTGACACGTTTGGCGCGGATCGCGCTATTTGTCGTCACGGGATTGGTTCTGGCCTTGTTCTCGCTAGGGGCAGTGGAACTTTTACGGAAACAAGAATGGTGGTTTGATACGACCCAAACCACCGCCGTCAAGACCCGCCTTACGGCCTTGAACACCGAACTTCAGAAAGCAGACCATTGGAACAATTTGCTCGAAGACCGATCAAAAGCGTGGGTGGCCATGGAAGGACTATCTCGCATGTTTGGGGAAAACAGTGGGGTGCTCATCAAAACTTATTCTCACAGCGTCAAACCCGACAACACCGACAGCAAGAAGGCGAGTAAAGACAAGGCTGGTATCCTCAAGGAGTGGAAACTCACTGGCTTCGCCAGTGAGGAAGCGCTTGACCTACTGAATACACTCAACACCCGCGAAGGAATCGCCGCCCACTTCATTGAAATCGCGGAAGTCACAGGCAATACCGCCTTCGATCCTAGAATCGGTAACCGCAGCATTTCGGTCAACATTCCCATCCGAGAAAACAGCTCATACAAACCGGTTGTGGTAGATGAGACAAACATCAATGACACGTCTGCATACCCTTTCTCCTTTGATCTAACGATCACGCAGCGATTCGAATCAACGGACCCACTGGCAATCAATTTGAAAAAAGCCCCTTAAACCCCGCGCTTTTACTGAGATTTGCCACACGGAATTCATCCAAATTACTCAAGCTCCAAATGTTTTTTTACCGTCAATCCATCATCCTCTTTGGGGTTGTGATTCCCGCTGTCATCGCGGCGATTTTCATGGTCGCAGGCTACATGGCTAAATCTAAGATGACCGCCTCCTTCGACAACAAGCTGTCGAGCGTGAAAGGATATGAACAAAGCGAGAAGTCGGCCCGGGAAATAGAATCGAAGGTCGCAGGTGAGCGCACGCATTTGAACCGATGGAACGGACAACTTTCACAGGAAACCGCGAGCGCTGTAGCGACTACCCTGAGGGAGATCATCGATAAACTACCCAGCAAAGAAATTCAGCAAACCGCATTTGAGCGCCCCAATGCAACCAGCGGATTTGGCGCAGTTTCAGCCCAGAATTCATCTCAAATACGCATCGCATTTCGCGGCACCTTCCGCACGTTGCAGCGCGCATTATTAGAGCTGGAAACTCGCAAGCCCCAGCTCATCTTGCAGGATTTGCGCATTGACCCGACAAGTAACAATCCATCACAAGTCAACTTACTCGTCACCTACACGGCATGGGAAAACTAAGGATAGCGATTTTGACCGATCATCACACCAGCACGACACATTCATGAAGCAACCCAAGCCCCAAACTGCTCTCATGTTCGTGCCCTCGATCTGCTTCGGAGTCAGAAATCGTAAGCTCGCAGTGAAAGTGATTATCCTGTTCGTGACGCTCTCTCCACTCTCCGCGCAGGCTCAAACCGGGTCAAAATCCACCAAACCATCGACTGAGAAAATATCAGGTGCTGCAGGCGAGCCCAGCACAGAGAATACCAACCGCATCGAAAAATCCCGCTATGTAAGGGATGAGCAGATGACTGATTACCTCAGTGAACTCAGTGCGGTGCTGACTGCCTCGAAACGCACAATTGATCCATTTGGGCAAAGCCAAGATCCTGATGCAAAACCCATCATCCGCACGCCTGTGGCAATGCCAAATCGTGTCGCGCCGGTGCAGGCAACCCCTTTTTCTGACATCATTCGCCTCATTAAAGTGACCACTGTGATGCCTTCCGAACGAAAGTTCTTGATCGGAACCCGCTCACTCAAAGTGGGCGACCGCCTGCCACTGACTTATCGTGGGCGAGAACTGAATGTTGAGATAGCTTCGGTAAGTTCACGAGCCATCCAATTTCGCAATATCGAAAATGGAGAGACCGCAGATTTGACACTCGACCTGCTGCCACCGGGCATGACTCCGGGAACCAGCGGTATCAAAGCCTTCGGCATGATACCAGATCGTCCCGATGCTCCGCTCGACCTTGATAACAACTCTGACTCAACAGATGCCTCCAGGAGCCGCTAACCTATCCAAATCATGAAAGCCTCGCGTATCATTGCCATTGCCGCCGTTACCTGCATATCGGCATCGCTCCGCATCCAAGCTCAACAGGATCAGCTCATTGAGCCAGTGATCGATCTCACTGATGAACTCCGCACGAAAAATCCAGAGTCTGGAAATCTTCCCCCACCCTCATTGCCTCTCGGTTCCGATGACAGTGTCGTGACGCCACCACCAGCGGGGACATCCACTGAAACGAATGCTTCAAGCACTCCGCTCGCAGACTCGCAACAGGAAATGCAGCAGTCTGATCAAGGCTTCATCATCAAGGATGCAGGACTTAATGACATTTTCCAGTTCCTCGCCAAATCCGCAGGTCGCCAGTATTTCCACAATTCAAAAATCATAGGTCCAGATTTCATGGTCACCGGTCACTTGAACGATGGCAATCCATTACAACAAATGGAAGAACTCGCTTTCATGTACGGACTCTCACTGCACACCAAAGGCAACACCATCTATGCACTGACGCAGGCACAGTTATCACAACTACCCAGCGCGGAGTTTCATTACCAACTCCGCTATCTGCGCCCAACTGATATGGAGCAGATCAAAGAGCTGATCAAACCGATCCTCAGTCCCGGTACTGGCATCGTCAATTTTGAGCCAAAGACGAATACCATTGTAATCATTGATGCCGCGCATCGCATTGAGGCAGCTCGCAGTCTCCTCCAGAAGGTGGACCAAGTGAAGGGCCAGATCGTCGTGGAAACCAAAATTCTGCGCGTGAACAACAACGCCGCCGAGCGCACCGGTGTCAATTGGTCAGGATCCTTGGGTACAGATGGGACTTCATTAAGCATCGCAAGAGATTTGAATTCCATCTTCGGTTTGCCCAACTCACCCCTTTTCACCGACGCTGGCGGGGAAAGCACGAATTTGGTGCTGAGTCCTCTTCGTCTCAACGGGGTGTTGCGTGCGCTTGCGGAAGGCAACGTGGCAAATCAGATCGCCAACCCCAGCTTGATCACGGAAGATAACGAACAAGCCACCATTTCGATCATTGATCGTATTCCCATCATCACCACGAGCACCACTCAAACCACCACAGGCGGCAATCCGACGGTAACTGAGGAGGTGCGATACAAAATTGACACCAGCGACAAGTCGATTGACGAAGATCCAGACAAACACCGCGAAATTGGAATCTCTTTGGTCGTCACCCCCACCTTGTTGCCGGATGGCACCATCCGCATGCGCATGCGTCCGCGCTCTGCCCAGATCGTCGAATACATTGAAAGTCTTTCTGGCAATAGTTACCCAAGAGTCGCTGAATCGATGGTCGAGTCGTTGGCTCGAGTTCCCGATGGTCATTCGCTGGTCGTCGGTGGTTTCTATGGTGAAACAGAGCAACGCGACCGAACCAAAATACCGATTCTTGGCGACATTCCCGTGGTCAACTTCTTCTTCAAAAGCAAGGAATCCATCAAAGAGCAAGCGAGCTTGGTGTTTGTAGTGACTCCGAAATCTTACAATCCCTCCAGTATCACGGCAAATCGTGGAGCCCAGAACCTAATGCGGAGTTCCACCGACATTGGATGTGAAGCAGATTGGGTCGATCCGCAGAATCCCGGACCTGCGCACGAGCCAAACATGGCGCGCAGCCTGCGCGGCTTGATTCCACAGCAAGCGCCTCTATTCCCAGAATCTCCGGAAGCATTCGTTCCCGCAGACATCAAAGGTAAACCCCGTTTTGCCAGAGGTCACCGTCCCTGAACTCACTTTCGCATCGAAATTTTGCGACGCAGTCATGATACCTTTGGTTCCCATCAATAATGCTTCACTGACGAATGGTCCATTATCCACCGCGAAAACAGGAGATCCCGACCATGTCGAAGAATGCCTGAGACTCACTGCGGAAGCCCTCCTTGAATCTCGTGCAGCGAGTGATCTCGAAATTCAACGAGCCATGTCCGTGGTTCGCGAATCTCATGCAAATGGTGTGCCGCTGGATTTGATCGAGCAACTGGCGCGGCAGCAGGGCCATGCGGAAGAGCACGTCGGAGCAGCGATTGCTGAAATTGGCAACAAGGTTTCTGCGACTTTGTTTTATCAAGTTCCACTCATTCCTTTCGCAAGCAAACTGATCGCTCCTTCGGTTTTTTACGAATCGTATAGTCAAATTCACAAACTGTGTCGGCTACTGCTCACACCCGTAATTTTTACGGAAGATACAGATGCGATTGGAGTTGCTTCAATCAATCCGATCGCTGCGAGCGTGCTGACGGGGGAAATCGAAACCGCTGTTTTCAAGCGTTTCGGTATCCGTCCATTTTTCACAATCGTCCGTTTGGAGTATGAGAGCTGGGCATTTCTGACACGGAAACATTTTGGGTTATGATTGAATTCGATGGCATGTCCTTCAACGAGCTGATCAGTCGCCGCATCATGGGCGAGCTAGGCGGGCATGATCCTAGTTTTGCGGAATTGGCCCAAGACCAAGTGCCCAACCGAGTGACGCGATACAGTTTTATGGCAGCAATAGCCAAAATCAATGGACTGCCGTTTTTCCCCAAAGTGGCTGAATTTTGCGATAGCACTCTGCACGGTGCGTGCGACTCCACTGTGATGACACGCGGCTTTTTTGCCCCCTTGTGCTTGTCTGGGTCTGATAAGCTAATTGTGGCAATTGCCAATCCATGGAGTCCCCTTCCCGAAGAGTATTTGGCACCACGTTTTCCGGATTTGGAAATTGTCAAAATCGTCACGCTCGCCTCAGAAATCAGCCGTGCAATCGAATCCGTAGCTACCAACAACGGACCCAGCCGCTCGGAGCTGGAGGCCATCGACGTCGAAGATCTGGACGATGGCATCAACGACTTTGATGTGACCACCGATTACACCGAGCCGATGGCCCAATTGATCGCGACGATCATGGCGGATGCGGTGAGAACGCGGGCCTCCGACATTCACTTCAAGGTGGAGAAGGAAACGTTTTACTACGCATTCCGTGTGGATGGTGATCTGGGGCCCAAGGTTGAGATTCCGATGAAGCTCAAAGATCGGTTGGATGCATTCCTTCTGAATGTGATGAAACTGCCCACCGAGATTCGCAATACAGTCCCGGGGATTTCCGGACGATTCACGATTTCCTATTTCCACCGCCCGATCGATATTCGCTATGAGCGCCACCGCACCTACCGTGGCTATCACATCACGATGCGTTTGCTCGATAAGAGCAATATCAACGTTACGCTGGGTAAAGGCACCCTCGCTTTTGATGACGACACGATGTTTGCACTCAATCGAGTGATGAAAATCCCGGCAGGAATCATCGTCATGTCCGGCCCTACCGGTTCGGGCAAATCCACCACGCTCAATGCGATTCTGCGTGAGCTGAACCGCCCCGAAGTGAACATTCTCACTCTGGAAAATCCCGTTGAAGATGAGGTTCCGGGTATTACTCATTGCGACCTCAAGAGTCCGAAAGAATTCAAGCCGATGATCGCATCGTTCATGCGTTCCGATCCGGACATTATTCTCATGGGCGAGGTGCGCGACCTCGAATCGGCAGAACTCGCAATCGAAGCCGCCGTGACGGGACACAAAGTTCTAACGACCATTCACACACCAAGAGCTTCCCAAATTATCGAGCGTTTCGAACAACTCGGCATTGAGCGTTGGAAAATCGCTCAAACACTCAAAGCGGCATGCGCTCAACGTTTGGTAAAACTGCTCTGCCTCTACTGCAAGGAGTCAATTCGGGGCATCGAAGAAGTGGATCGCAAGACATTCAGTCTGGATGAAACATGGGCGGAGGTGCCGCTTTTTGCCGCCAAGCACGGCGGGTGTCAGGAATGTCGGAATTCAGGGTACAACGGTCGAACCGCGATTCTTGAAATCATTCCCATCACTCCCAAAGTCTCTGACCTGCTTTCTAAGGGACTGATGAGTCCATACGAACTGGAAGTCAAAACCGCCCAAGAGGGTGTGCTTCCAAGCCTTCGCCGCAGCGGACTTCGGTTGCTGCGCGACGGTAAAACTGACCTTGCCGCAGTCAGCAAGGTGATCGACATGACTTACACCGATGACTAGCGCAACCCATCCCGTCAAATCGGAGACACTAAACTCACCAGCGAAAGCCAAAGGCATTGAGCCACCCAAGAGTTTATTCTCGTCTGCTTCTCAACCCAAAAAAATCAAGCAGTTCAGTAAGAAGGAGCTTGTGGACATGTTCCGTGGAATCGCTTCGATGTTACGTGCTCAGATTAACACGGCTGATGCGCTGAAGTATTACAGTCACGGTTTACCCAACAAACCCATGGTTGATGCATTGACTGCCATACGGCAGGACATCACCTCTGGAGTAAATGTGCATGAGGCTTTTCGTCGCACCGGTCGATTCAGCGAAACCATTATCGGCCTCATACAGGCGGGCTCAGATTCGGGACAATTGCATTACGCATTCCAATCCCTCGCGGAACGCCTCAAGAAAGAACTCTATTTTAGCAAACAGCTCAAAAAAGCGACGATTACCCCCGGAGTGATCATCGCCGTTCTAACATGTGCCTTTATCGTCTCTCAAGTCAAAATCGTTCCGCAAGTCGAGGAAATGCTCAACGGTGTCGGCGCCAAGCCGGACGGTATGACCGCCATCTCCTTTAGTGTCAGCCATTTCACTCAATCCGTTTGGCCGATATTCGTCATCTCTGTGATCGTGATCGGAGTTGTTCTCGCTCGCTCCGCGCGTGTCAGGAATTTGATTCTTGGGTTCTCCATGTCGAAATGGCGTTTGTTGCGCCTTTTGATCATGAGCATGCGGCAAATGACCTTCCTTTCGACGATTCGGCTGCTGCACTCCAATGGCATCAATCTTGCGAAGTCGATCCGAGTTTCGGCCAATAGCGTGCGCAATACGCCCTTTTATCAAGAACTCCGCGATGCTGCGGATAAATATGAACATTCTGGAGTGCCTCTCTCCACCGCTTTCGCAAAATACACTTCGGTGGACGCACAAGTCACCCACATGCTAGCCATCGGAGAGAAATCCGCGTCGCTCGATTCACAACTCGAAATGCTTTGCGAGATGTATGAGGAGGATTCTCAGAACCACATGGACACTTTTTCGGCTACCGTCAGTTTCATTGTGCTGATTATCGCCGTGTGTCTGATCGGTGCGGTGTTCGTGGGCACCTTCCTGCCGATCTTCTTGATGGGACCAAAGATGATGCAAACCGGCATCTAACAAATGGGGCTATGCAACTCACCCGATTCGACCGTTGGCTGCGTGAAAAGTTCGTTTACGAACTGCACATCCATACCCTACGACCTCCAGAATCGATCCCAGCAGGCGTTCGTGTCTTTCAGTTGCCCGATGTGCCTGGCAGGAGGTACAATCATCTCTATATTGCTTCCAACAGCAAAGCTGGTGACGAATTGATCGCCCTGTTGAAAGCCAACAATCAAATGTACAAGGCCGAGGTCATCGACCGCAAGGCATGGTATGTGCCTTTTATTGCACCGAAGGAAAAGTCCGTCACTTGGTGGCTGATCTCGCTGGTGGTCACAGCGATCTCGCTGTCTTCTATTCTACTATATCTCAAGTTTCTGACCGATGACCCAGAGTTTCGTAAAAATTTCCTAGAGGCCATTGAGATCATGAAAGGTTGATGCTTTATGTTTTACCGGCTTGCCAGATCATCATATTTACCTAAGTGTTATTTCTATGAAAGTGCAGCAAAGACCTAAACGCACAAAGCTGGGGTTGACGTTACTAGAAATGACCATCGTGATTATGGTGCTACTGGCCCTTGTCAGCACTGGTTTTTTCGCCAACAAAAAAGTAGATGAATGGAAAATTGGCCGCACTGCTTCAGAGACGCTTCGGCAGGTTCATACCGCACAGAGGATGTTTTTGGCTGACAATCCAACGCACCCAGTCGCTGACATCGTAGATGCCGACATCATTCCCTACTTGTCTGGGGAGGTCACCGCGCTGCCCACTGTAAAATCACTCAATGGTAAGACACTCATTATAAAGCTGACTGTGTCCCCTCCTGTCGTGGTTGACGATTCTGGAACCACTTACGACCCATCTGGGGATCCAAACGACGGCGTATGGGACATCGCATACTAATGCTCGCTTTGACAGTTTGTCTGCCCCTTGCCACCACTTCGGTTGCTAGCGAGTTCAAACATGTGGGAGATTTCTTGCTAAGTGCTCACTATAAAATCACTGGGGACAAAAAAACGCCTATCCCCATGAAACCAATTGCCTTCCGCGTTTTCACTGACGGAGTATTCATCAGAGTGACACCAGAAGATGATGACGATTCTCATACGACTTTCGAAATCTATCGATCCGATGGGATCGGGCGTCAGCGCTCAAATGGTGGAGCGCTCGAAGTGGTGCCTGGTTTGCAAGCCACGTGTAAAATTGGCGGTGTATTGCGGCACTTGAGGCTTTCACTGGAGTCGATGACGATCACCACGTTTCCGGGTGTTTCTGACCAAACGATTGTCAGCTATTCAATCGCCGCTGAACCAAAATCTGTGGTCAATTCCGAGACATTACCGCTTCCCGAAACTCCATGAAACCTTTGCCTGCTCATCGCATTGCCATCGGTAAGCCGGTAATTGAGGAGCTGCCTTCGGTACCCATCGTGCTGCCGCTCACACCGGTCGTTTACACTTCGTCTGAACCCAGCACTCCTGACAAATGCCCGACGCAGCGCGCATATCCCTTCCTACTGCTCGCTAGTACCGGGGTGGCAGCGTTGTTCTGTATGCTCTATCTCACAAAACCCGTCAGCATGTCGGCTCCGGCCACGATGCAAGCTCTTGCAGTTGAAAAACCGACATCCATAACGACCACTCCTCCCAGTACATCCATGGTCGATTCTTCCCAGCCAGACCTACTTTTGCTTCCTGACGCAGCAATTCTGCCTGGCGAGTCCGCAGCCAATCCCAAAACAGACCTGATCGACAAACCGAGCAAGTTGCCATCGTCCCCCACGATTTCAAAATACGAGGAGACCAACCTGCGCGTGCAACATGTATTAACCGCCGAAGCTGCGGACGGCCAATTTGATCGCATCGTGCTGGACGTGCCAGTACTGTATGAGAGTCGGAATCTCCGCTGGACGGCCACAGAAGTCGCAGAGGCGCGAAGCTTGCTCATTCAAATGATGGATTATCAGGATCAATCGAGAGCATTGCGTGCCAAAGGTGCCGAGCTACTGAACGCTTGGAACCAACTCATTGAGCAATCGATTCCCGCTACAGAACTGCGCGCCGACACTCCTTCACTGCCCGCGAATCAGCAAGATGCAGCAGATACTCCGCGTCCTACCGGACTGATTTCCACGGACGCAATCCAAATTCACCCTGCTGGAAAATGAACATTCAACAAGCCATAGCCATTGCTACCCTGACCAGCTCGGCATGTTTGCATGGGCAAAGCAACGACTCCGAGTCGGTGAAAAAATCTCAACCCGCTCATGATGCGAGTCATGAATTAAGCACTGCTGGTTTTGGTAAAGACGTGACCGTGGTTTTACCTCCACCGACCAGCCCCCGGCAGACCAAGCCAGCACTGAATAAAGAATCTGAATCGAGCGCTCAAAACGCTGCGTCTAAGAAAATGGATTTCCAGCCGCAAAATGAAGCATCATCGACTTCAGAGGAAGAAGTAATGCCCTCTACTCCAGAGGAATCGCCGGAGAAACCAGAGCTTGGTCCTTCCGTACGAATCGAACGTATGCAAAGCGGCACTGGCGAGGCCGATCCCTCACAAGTGAAGGTATTGGCTCCATTTCCAGCAAAGCTTCTGGCTCGCACACCCGCAGGTTGGCGCGTCGAGTCATCCAAACAGGCACCCCACTTCACGCGTGAGGTCGAACTTTCCCCCGGCAAGATCATTACTCTGGATATTTATCCCCATCTGCTCGTGGCAGATGCAGATGGTTCCACAGTTTTTCAAATTGCAGAACCCGGCTTTGATGCGCAGCTCGGCTACAATCAAGACGCCACGGTGGGTTCCATTCTATCGAATTCAGTCCGCCACTTGGAAACTGATTCTTTCAAACTCGGCACTGCCATCGAGCAACTCCAACAAATTCTCTTGGCCCTACCGCAACCGGAGTCCATACATGCTCCGGACCCCAAGGCTCAATCTGTGAAAATGCCGAAGCGATGAATTTCTCGACCATACCTATCATTTGTGGCGTTACCCTCGCCGCCATGACTGCTGCTGGAATCAGCCATTGGTGGTCGCTGCGCCAACTTAGCAGTGTGTTATTACATCAAGAAACTCGCGAATTGCACACTGACCTCACGCCTGCAATCGCCGAAGTCATCCCTCTCGAAACCCAAGAAACGGCTCCTACGACACCCGCTCCACACACCGCCGCCGTCGAAGTCGTCTCCGAGCCATCTGAGACAGCTCCCCTGCAGAAGCAGTTTTACGAAAAAATGCTCTCACGTATGGAAAGCCTTCAGCATCAAAATAGTGATCTTCTGGATCAACTGGCGGAAACCAATCGTGACCTCATGAAACTTGAGTTCCGCGTCGATACACACTCGGAATCCTTCCGTCCGCTTCCTGTCAGCGAGGACAAACCTTTCAACAGCTTCGACGACGATCTTGGGGTACTGCCGCCGCGCGCTGAGCCAGTTATTTTGCCCGATCTGGAATGATCTAGGCATGCTGTGTTTTGCGGCGCTATGAGTCGGCTATCAGCGAGTGTTTGATGCAAACTTGCCAACCAACAGTTGGTACAACTCGAAAGACGTGGACATCAAAGGTTCCTAAACCGTCACCTTTTAACTTTGGCCATATTCCTGAGCTAAAACTATCGGTGGCATTCGGATGATTGCAGTGAATTACTGAAGACCTTCCACCCGCACACAATATCACCATGCTCAGACTCATTCAGAAGCTCAGTCTTGCCTTTGTCTCGTTGACGTTGGCCCACGCATTCGAACTACCCAGTTCTTCGACACAATGCCTGACGGGCATCGCGGATACTTGGGACAGCTCCGCCGTGACACTTCGTTTCTATGAAAAAGAGGCTGGCAACTGGGTACAGCGCGGTCAGCCATGGCAAGGGCGACTCGGAAAAAAAGGCCTAATTTGGGGCTCTGGAATTCATCCGGTTCCTGCTGGTGCCAGCGTCAAGAAAGAAGGCGACTGGCGCTCACCAGCCGGAGTTTTCACCTTAGGGGGTGCGTGGGGATACGAATCAAATATCCGCAAACATCCACAGCTCTTTTACCGCCAGATCACACCGCGCGACTTGTGGGTGGAAGATCCCAACTCCGAACACTACAACCAACACCTGATTCTCGAGCGCGCTCCCTCCACGCCATGGGAGAAAAAGCAGCAGATGAAACAAACGGACCCGGCTCACGCTTTGAAACTTTTCATCGCCCACAACGCAAAACCCAAAATTATTCCGAACAACGGCTCCTCGATCTTTTTCCACATCTGGCGCGAAGGAGGAACTAAGCCTACCGCTGGCTGCACCACCATGGCCGAGGTACGACTCCGCGAGTTCATCGCCCAGATCGACCCTAATCGCCGCCCGCTTTACGTTCTTCTTCCCAAGGCCGAATACGAAAAATTGCGTAAACCTTGGAAACTCCCTTGAAAGGGAATCGATCCTTTTTTCTCACATCACATAAAAGATCAGTGCGGATAGCGGCATATCGAAGATAACTCGATAGTCATTATTAAATCTTCAAGGCTCTCGCCCCCCGAATTGGACTACCCCAAAACCAAACGACCGAATCTGATGAAACGCCCCATTCAACTCATGCTACTGAGCTTTTCTCTCCTAACATGCTCAGCCTTGGCGCAGTCATTCGTCATTCCCAAAGAGATGTCTCAAGTTGAACGCAAGCGTTTCGAACGATTTGAAACCTTCCAGATTCGTGGAGTCTGCGGCGATCGTGACCTTGAGCGGCTTGCCGCATGCGGCGTCAACACCGTGCGTGGCTATACCATCGAAGAACCCGCCGTCATGAGAGATAAACTCGAACAAGCCCATCGCCTTGGCATGAAAATGATCGTCAGCGAATGGATGCCACACCACGGCGACAACAAAAACAAAGAAGGCGTAATCTGGACTTTCGACTACGAGGCCAAAGGCGATCAGATGGTGGCGAATTTGATCCGGAAAATCGAAGGAATCGGTGACCACCCTGCCATCCTGATGTGGGGCTTAGGCAACGAAGTCCACCTCGACGAACCCTACCTCCGAGTCGTCAACCGGATGTCTCAAGCCATTCACGAGCGATTTCCCGATCACCTCACCAGTCTAACCATGATCAACGCCAAGCCGGATCACATTGATGCGGTGAAAAAGTTTGCACCCGATCTTGATGTGCTTGGCATTCAAAGCTACAGCAAAGGAGCAGTGCGCGGTGCGATTCAAAAGACCGAAACTCATTGGGGAAAACCGTTTTACATGTCCGAGTTCAACACCAACGGGCCATGGAACTTTAGTAAGACCGAGTGGGGCGTCGAGCTGGATGAACCCGCAACTCGTAAAGTGAACGACTTGAAGGATTGTTACGTTGCAATCGATGCATCGCCGCTCTGTTTGGGTTCCACCATTTTCGTCTGGGGTCCCTATTCGACAGGTGACCGTCCCACATATTTCAGTCTTCTGCTAGATCCCAATCCGGAAAATCCGAAGCCCGTTGGCTCATTCGACCACTTATATATGACACCGCAGGCCGATGTGATGACCGAACATTTCACGGGTCAACCCATCAAAGGGAATCGTGCTCCAGTGCTATCCAAATTCGAATTTGAAGGCGGCAAAAAATCAAGATTGGCGATGCCCGGCGAGCTAATGTCCGTAAGTCTTGCTGCGGAGGACTCTAATAATGACACAGTTGAATATGACATTTGGATCCTCGAAGCCAAGGCCCGTAAAACAAAATGCTTAGCAGGACCATTCCCCCATACATCTGGCAAAAACGCGGCCATCTCTGCACCAGAAACGCCCGGGG
The DNA here is from genome assembly GCA_041740475.1 of Akkermansiaceae bacterium. Classification (GTDB taxonomy): domain Bacteria; phylum Verrucomicrobiota; class Verrucomicrobiia; order Verrucomicrobiales; family Akkermansiaceae; genus Luteolibacter. The sequence goes on from JBGSLX010000111.1 coordinate 19,917, forward strand.
AATACCTGTTGATGGCCTACGCCAAGGACAATCAAGGCGGAGCTTCTGCTAGTACGCTTCCTTTTAAAGTTCTCGAAGAAACGGGAAAGAACCCCGCAATTACCGACAAAACAGCTCAACCATGACACAAATCCTTGGAGATACATCGCTCATTTTTTTTCGGACCATTTCTCTGCGGCTTTCCATGATGTCTTCGAGCCAGTCTTCGTTGTAACTCATAAAGCATTCAATGTGGTTAGTGACTGATAGTGATTTCAAAAAACTTCTTTGAAGGCTAATACAAAGTCTTACACCTTGGGACGACAACCTTGAGGTGATAACCTCTCAGGAGTCGGATGCATGATCCGAACGATTGACAGTTGTTTAAAAGCTTGTGCGTTCAGACCTCTATTTTGCAGCTTTTGGCGTCCACAAACAGAAACGTCCATGCTCCAGATCTCCAAATTCCTAGCCATAGCCGCACTAGGCCTACTCGCATCCTGCTCTTCAAGTGTCGATATGCCGCGCGGCACGAGCAAAGGCTTCAGCTCTGCGCGCATGATCCAGCGCAATCCAAACTCACCGCCCATCACTGAC
>JBGSLX010000112.1:0-29133 GCA_041740475.1 Akkermansiaceae bacterium
CCACCGTAGCCCACGGAACGGGAGCACCGCGGACGTTCCGTGGGACCACCGCACGATGCATGATCGCACGCTGTAGGCGTGCTTCAATCGGACGAGGGTGGTTCACAAACACGTTGGCGAATGTGGGATCGTGAAAAGCTAACGTTCGTTGGCCAAAGGCCAACATCCACCGTAGCCCATGGAACGGGAGCATCGCGGACGTTCCGTGGGACCACCGCACGATGCATGATCGCACGCTGTAGGCGTGCTTCAATCGGACGGAGATGCGCGTGACTCACAAAGCAAATCTTAAGGAGCAGGAGATTCGGCCGCACTGCGGATTTTCAATTCCACCTCGCTGAAAAGCTGTTGAAGCGCAATCAACTCAACTTGGGTCTCCGCGAATTCCAAATGCGTGTCGCCGCTGCGGCGGACGGAGCGACTGAAGCTCCACAAGGCTTTGGTTAGAGATTTTGCACTTTCAAAACATTCACGGTCATCTTTCGCCACGTAGGGCTCGATTTGATCCATCGGCAGCAGACAATTTTTGTAAATATCGGTGAATTTCAAAGCCGCACCATTCAGCAGCGCAGGATCGTCGCTCGGCTTGATCCATGCCATCGGCTGGATCGCTGTCAGCAGCTCATCCGCCAGCACTTGGCGGCTGATGGATGCTGGCCGATTGGGCGAGCCATGAAGCAACATCGTGGAAGCCGATGCGTGGCAAGTCAGCGACTTCGATAACTCTTCCAGCCTCTGGCGCACGTAACGATTGGACAAATAAGCGCCGACGTCTTGAGTCCCAAGTCGTTCCCGGATTTCGCGAAATTTCGCTGCCGCCTGAGTGATGGCTTCATCGGGTGTTTTCGCGCTCAAAACGAGCAAATGACTGAAGTCGTCTGCTAGAAGCACTTCGTATTCTAGGAAAAACGCCGGCTTTTCCATCGCGATCATTGATGGCAGCCACGTGGCGGCCGCTGCCGGGAGCACCAGCCTGCGGCCTTTGCCCGGTCCGAGCGATTTGAGTTGTTGCCAGAAATCCTGCGGTAAAACCAAGGCACCAGAATCATCCAAGTGACCGATAATGATCGCATCGGGTTCGTTTCCAGTGATCGTCGCACTGGCCAAAACGGCGGCCGCCGCGCTGATGGGCTGGGGTTTTCCGGGTGCCGCGAGGTCGATGCGGTCACTGAAAATGTGGATTCTGACTCCTCGGGGAAGAGTGCCGTGATGAGCCACCATCAGCTTCTCCAGCTTCTCAGAAAGCGGCGAGGGCGCGGCGTCTTTGGCAATGGACCCGACCACGATGGATTGCGGGGCGTCGCCTTCACGCTTCTGCCGAGCTTTCATTCGCAATGTGTGAGGTGCGTAGGTCCAAACTCCGGGTGTGCGGTTTATGTCTGCTCTCCTCAGCAGGCCGACTAGCTCTGCGGAAGTGAGCGCGATTGGATCGCTGACGATCGTTTCCTCCACCAGTTCCGGCGGAGTTTCCACCGCAAGAGCCGCCGTTTCTTTCGGCTGTTCGACCTTGGGTTCCGGCACCCAACCGAGCCACGAACCTTTTTCCCCACTCTCTCGCAAATCGGCCACTTGAGGATGCGCAGGATTGGAAATCACCATCACATCCTTGAGGCAATTCGCCACTTTGTTCCCTTGCTCGCCCGCAGCCTCCGTTTCTAACCATGCGATGATCCGCCAAATACGCGTATGACAAGCATCGACGCGGGACGAATCACTCGTTTCCTGTTTCACATCCGAAGCCTTGCGAAGTTTGGGATTCGCAGGATCCAGAGCCATCGCGAGCGCGACCATCCGCCTAGCCGCAGTTTGTTCTTCCGGCGATTCTCCGGCCAATCCGCGTGAAAGAAATTCCAAATCAACTGACAATCGAGCCATTGCCTCCGCACTCAGTGGCAACCGATCCCGGCGAAATGCGATGGGTCCGCCGTGCTGCCCACTCGGCTCTTGCGCCGATAGTGAAATCACAAGCAGCGCGAGAACTCCCGCGATGAATCGGCATGTTGGTTTGGGTAAAATCATCGGTGTTGGTTTGAAACCTACGCAGCTTAAAGGTGCAAGATTGCAGAGTTGTCCATGAGCCGCAAGGCTGCTGCCATGCGCCTGCCACCACCCAGTTTGGAAACCCGTGAGGAAGTGATGTTTTTCGATACAGACTGTGGCGGAGTCGTTCACAACATCGCCTACCTGCGAATGATCGAAACCTGCCGCACGCGTCTCGCGGTGTTGATGGGCATGGACCTGCGCAGCATGGCAGAAACTCAGATCTTCCCTGTCGTCGCCCGCACTGAGATTGATTACAAACGACCCGCTCGACTTGGAGATTGGATCACGATTCGTGGTCGGCTTGAGGAAATTTCCCGAGCTCGCTTTTGGTGCGCCTTCGAAATGATCCGGGAGTCTGACCAAACACTTCTCGTCAGTGCCCGCCAATCACTGGCTCTGGTGGCGATGCCCGCTGGCAAGCCGACCCGTTTGCCCGCAGATTGGGCGGAGAAATGGGGCTGATTTCCGGGCAAAACTCACAGTCTATTTCCGCGTTTTTTTGGCCTCAAAGTTCACGGCTTTCGGGTCAAACGCGTCTGGGTCGTAGCCAGGGTGCATCCACTCAATTTCACCGTGCAGAGCCTGCATGTATTGGAAAGTGCCGCCGCAATCTTCTGGCGGGCAAGCGCGCACGCCCTCCAGCATTTCAGGCCCACCTTCGCCGATCTCGCGTTTCTCGAAAACCAACTCGTGAATCCACTCGTCGGCAAAATCATATCGATACAGCATGCGGATCGGCAGTTTGCGTTTGCCGATGAAGTCCGCGACAGTGACCGATGCCTCGTCTTGAAACTCTCCCAGCACCTGATCTTGCAGGCCGATCGGGCCGATCACATCCACCAGCCGCTTGCCCTTGCCATGGCGGAACTCGTGCGGGTGTTTGTTTGCCCAGCCCATCGCCGCTTGGATCGCGTCGCTCAAGGCAATGAAAGTCACTTCTTTGGAAATGGAAAACCTCCGCCAAATCTGTGGCTGGATTCCATAAAGGAACACTTTTACCACCACCCGGTTCTGATCGCTTGTCTTGGCCATGAACGCAGCATGAAAAACCAGCACGCAGGAATCAAACGGGAATTCGTTTTGTATAAAAAAGGAAACCGGCGACATCCGGAGCTTGCGAGGGGCTTGGCTACGGATTCCGCCGGTTTTTTTGAGGGGATGGATGTTGCTGGAACACGCTCGGGGAGACGAAGAGAAGCGTACTTGAGCAACGTGGTTACTTTGTAGTGCATGATGAGTTTAGCAACCCCGTGATCACGTGCGTGGTGGTTTGATCGGTCACTACATGCAAAACGAGCGAGTCGTGTCTCCTCAGCGACTTCCTGTAAATCAACTGCCACGCAGCTTCTTTGTCACAGGAGAAACCCTATTCTTCGTGAAAACACATTTCATCTGAGCGAAAGCGGAACATCTTACTCCCGTCACCATGCTATCGACTCTCGACCGTAAACTACTGCGCGACCTTGGCCGCATGAAGGGGCAGGTCTTTGCCGTCAGTTTGGTCATGGCATGTGGGCTGGCGATGATGATCATGACTCGTAGTCTGATCCACACACTGGAATCCGCGCGTTCGGCGTACTATCAGCAGTTTGCCTTCGCCGATGTTTTTGCCAGTTTGAAGCGCGCGCCACTGGCTGCGGCAGAACGGATCAAAAGCCTGCCCGGCGTGGCGGTGCTGGAAGCGCGCGTGGTGGTCGATGTGCGTCTGGATCTCCCGGGTTTGATCGAACCAGCCACTGGTCGCATCGTTTCTCTCCCCAGAGATGGCGGGCCGCAGACTTTAAATCGGGTGTTTCTGCGCGATGGCCGCTTGCCGAATCTGGACGACCGACGCGAAGTCTTGCTCGGCGAGGCATTTGCTTTGGAAAATGGCCTGAAACCCGGTGATTCGCTGGTCGCAGTCATCAATGGTCGTCGCGAAACGTTGGTGATCAGCGGCATCGGTTTATCACCAGAGTTTGTATTCGAGGCGCGACCCGGTGAAACCTTACCGGACCACAAGCGCTTCGGCGTGATGTGGATGAACTACCGTGCGCTTGCCGTGGCCTACAATATGGATGGCGCATTCAACGATCTGATCATCGACCTCGCGCCAGCGGCCGCGCCGGAACCGGTCATCGAGGAAGTGGATCGGCAGCTTGCGGCCTACGGCGGCGGCGGTGCCTACACGCGGATCGACCACCCAAGTGCGCAACGCTTGGATGACGAGCTGCAAGTGCTCTACACGCTGTCATTTTTCTACCCACTGGTCTTCCTCAGCGTGGCTGCGTTCATGGTAAACGCCGTGCTCTCGCGCATCGTGCGGCTGCAACGAGAACAAATCGCGCAACTGAAAGCACTGGGTTATGCATCGTGGCAAGTGGGGGCGCACTTCTTGAAGTTCGTGTTCGTGATCGGCTTCTTGGGCACGTTGATCGGCGGCATCGGTGGACGATTGTTAGGAGCGGGCTTGGTCGATCTTTACACGCAGTTTTTTCGATTCCCGAAGCTGGATTTCACCATGGACTACAGCGCGCTCGGCTTGGCGTTGTTGATCAGTCTTGGAGCTTCACTGGTCGGCGTGCTCAGTGTGGTGCGCCAAGCGGTGAAACTTCCTCCCGCAGAAGCGATGCGGCCGGAGCCACCCGCAGACTTCAAGCCGTCACTCTTCGAGCGCATCGGCCTCACGCGTTTCTTCAGCCCGGCATTTCGCATGGCTCTGCGCAATATCGAGCGCAGACCATGGCAAGCCGCGTTCACTTCGTGCGGGCTCGCGCTGGCCACCGGACTGATGGTCCTGCCCGGTGCGATGAGTGATAGCATCAATCACTTGCTCACCTTTCAGTGGAACAGCGCCCAACGCCACGATGTCGCGGTGTTTCTGACAGAGCCCGCATCGGGAAAAGGGTTTCACGATCTTGAACACTTGCCAGGTGTCATCCGCGCAGAGCCCGTGCGCAGCATCGCGGCGCGGCTGAAGTTTGGCCATCGGCAGCGGAAACTTTCAATCACCGGAATCTCGAAAGGCGCTGACCTGAATCGCCTATTGGACGCCGACGAGCGCCCCATCGTGATGCCGGAGGAAGGATTATTGATGTCGGAAAAACTGGCGGAAATCCTCGGTGCCCGCATTGGTGATGCGGTGCGAGTCGAAATCCTCGAAGGCCGACGCGGTGTGGTCGAGGTGCCGATACGTGGCTTGGTCACCGATTTCGCCGGAGTTTCTGCCTACATGGACATCAATGCCTTGCGGAGGATTCTCAAAGAGGGAGACACGGTGAATGGAGCCTATCTCGCGGTGGACAAAAATGCTTGGGAGAGCTTCATGCGCTCCGTGCAGGATACGCCCCGCGCTGCGTTTGTGATGGTGAAAAGCGCACAACTCGAGGCCTTTCGCGAGACGACTGGCAACAGCATCGGCATCATCCGCAAGCTCTACTTTGTTCTAGCGACCATCGTGGCATTCGGCGTGGTTTACAACAGCGCGCGCATCGCTCTCTCAGAGCGCAGCCGTGAATTGGCGACCCTGAGAGTGATTGGTTTCAGTTTGGCTGAAGTGCGTGCGGTGCTGGTGGGCGAGCTGATGGTGCTGGTGCTGCTGGCGATTCCGGTGGGCCTACTTTTTGGACGCGGCATCGCACTCATGATCATGTCATCATTCAGCACGGAAACGGTGCGCCTGCCGATTTTGATCAATCATTCGACGTATGCCATAGCCGTGCTGGTCGTGCTGACGGCTGCCGTTTGCTCGTTCGCTCTGGTCAGTCGTATGTTGGCGAAACTCGATCTCGTCGGCGTTTTGAAGGCGCGCGATTGATCAAGGCTGCTTCGCAAACAGAATACATATCGGCGAAGGGACGTTGATCACTCCTTTGGTTTGATAGGTGAGAAGACCGCGCTCCTGATTCACCGAGTGGACGGATACGGTGTTCGAATCCGCACCCGCAGCCAGCAGCCACTTGCCATTTGGGCTCAGATTGATATTGCGCGGAAACGCACCACGCACGGGCTGATGCTGGATGACCTGCAAGTTCGATGTCGCTGAATCAACGCTGAACACGCTGACGGTGTCGTGCCCACGGTTCGAGGAATAGATGAATTTTCCTGAGGGATGGACCAAAATTTCCGCCGCTGAGTTGAAGGCCTCACCCGCTTTCTGCGGTTCAGATAAAGTAGGCACCGTATCGAGTGGCGTCGCTTTTCCCTGCTCCGCATCCCAAGAAAAACTCGTCACGGATAGCGTCAACTCATTGAGCAAATAGATGATTTTTCCATCCGTCGAAAAACGCATGTGACGCGGCCCGCCACCGGGAACCGATTGCGCAATGCCATGCGGATGGATCGCTGGTGCATCCAGATCAACTCGGTAAATGACGATTTGATCCAAGCCCAGATCCGGCACCAAGGCAAAGCGACCGTCAGGCGAAAAGCCGCACCAGTGAGGATGCGGAGATTTTTGGCGGCTTGGAACGACCCCAGAGCCGCCTTGATGTTTGGAGACGGTTGGCGCACCTAACATGCCAGAATCATCCAGTGGAAACAAAACGACCGAACCGGCTCCATACTGCGCGGTTAGCAGAAATTTCCCACTTGGATGAACCGCCAGATGCGCGCCATCGCCATCACTGCTCGCCTTGCGATTCAGTAGCGTGAGTGCTCCTTGCTCACCGATATTGCACCCCACAGCACCCGGCCCTTCATCAGTCGCTCCTGTCGCATAAAGCACGCGACCATTCGGGTGCAATGCGAGAAATCCCGCGCCTTTCACCTCTGCCGCCAGCGAAGATGCGGTCAACTTGCCGCCATCCTGATCGAAAGTGGCACGATGGATTCCCGCCGCGCCACTAGTGCCGAAATAAACATGCAAGTCTTGTGACTGAGCGACAGTCGCTGACAACCCTAGCACGAATAACCCGCAGACGTAGAATTTAGATATGCAATTCATAGATCGGCAAAATGTCGAACTTCGGAATTTTGGCAACTCTTTAGGTTCTCAACTGCGGCAATTGCCCATTATCAATGATTTCAGATCACATGAGGGTGATTCCAAAAACTAAAACCAAACGGAAAGGTCGTCAGATTGCGTGGCGTAGGCAATATTTGCATTTTCCATTCGATCAACCACCTGCAAATTATCGATCACACATGAAGCGCGCGTTCCTCAAACTTAGACTGCCACTTTTCTTTTTCGCATTAGCTCACTCGGAAACCCCTGCGAGCGCAGCTCCACCAGAAGCGTGGCCGTATTGGCCAGAGTATCATAAAACTCCGCTCGATGAGGTTAGACCTCAAAAATGGGTTAAAGGCGATCAGGTGATTGAAGGGTGGGATTGGTCCCTACCACCCGATGTGAAGCCCGCCCCCAATGGCCTACTTGCGTTTTATCGAACATCAAACATTAACAAACCGTTTGATAAGCAGTTTAATGCTATTGATCTGCCAGTCAATGAGACGGTTGAGATCTGGGTGAAGTGGAGAGATTTGGAACCAAAGGAAGGAACCTATAAGTTCGATGTGGTCAAAGATCGGATCAAAGAAGCGCAAAAGCTTGGTTTGAGCGTAGTACTTAGAATGTTGTGTTCTGGGACTACATTCACTCCCGAGTGGATCACAGCCTACAACATTCCCATCGCTGAAAACAAAACCAAGAAACCCGCGAAAATCACCAATTACGATATATCACATCCAGAGTTTCATAAACGCTATTTGTTGCTCATTGAGCATCTCGGGAAGAGTGGCATTCCAAAAATGGAGTCACTTAAGGGTGCTTATGTGGGATATGCATCACCTGCTTTTGGCGATGAAGGAATCGGGCCACACGGACAAGATCCAGATCAAATTCCTCATGTGGTTGAAAGGCTGGATGCGTGGGCAAAGGCCTTCAAGGGAGTCGAAAGCAAGGTTTACATGGGTGGCATCTCGCAGCACGGATTTAACATCGGATTCGGAGCAAGGCGCGGTTTTGTGGAGATGTATTTGTATCACATTCCCGATCAAGTCATCGGACAAACCGTCGATGAGGATGGTTATCTATATGTCGATGAATCCGCCGAGATTCTCAAAAGAAGACTCTTCCATGGTGAAGAAAATGAAGAATACGAAGAGTCTTGGGCCACTGAAGAGCGTGGCAATCGTTTTGGCAAAAATACAGACAGCTTCACTTACCGATACTTCATTTCAAACCTCAGAACCCTGCAAATGCAGTGCAATCATGTGTTGATGAATCCATTTTCAATTTATCCAGAACAGATGGTCTGGGTCGGCCAATCACTTGGAAGAACTGTCGATGATTCACCAGATATATGGTGTGCACTGCGTGAAAGTTACCTGCGCGGTTCTGGAGCAGTGAAGAATGTTGAGCGCTGGTTGTATCAACGAGACCAGAAAGGATGTGAGACCAGCCCAGCCGTGAAAATCGATCATCCGATTCAAATGTGGATGACCAAGCCGGATCATCACTACGACTACATCGCCCGGAAAGGCAAACGGATCGGACTGGCAGTTGATGATCGTTGGGCGGGTGGTAAGCCTGTCGATATTGCCGTCAAAGTGAGCTACTTCGATCAAGGAACTGGCACTGTGGATGTAGGACTGAAAACAAAAGAAGGCGACGCAACCAAGCAGATCAAGTTGATCGATAGTAACAAGCTGAAGACTGCGACTTTCATTTTTAATAATGCCATATTCCCGGCCAAAGAAATGGACTATGACATTATCTTCAACTCATCCGGTTCCGATGCCGTTCTTTCATTCGTCAGAGTCATCCGCTTGGATCAACCTTAGTGCTGAGTCATTCGAACTGATGATTCTCAACTGGGGTTCAAACGCCACAGAGTGAAATTCAGCAACGTCGCAAAGCTCACCCACGCTAGGTAAGGCACGAGCAGCCAGCCGGCAGTTTTACTGATGCGGAAAAAGCTCCAGAGTGTCAGTAGAACGGCGATCCACAAAGCCACGATGTCCACCAATGCCCAGCTTGGTTTTTGTGCGCCAAAAAAGATCGGAGACCATGCGGCGTTGAGAATGAGTTGAATGAAGTAGAGCCGCATCGGCTGACGCCAACCATCGCGTTTCCAAATCAACCAAGCCGCGATTGCCATCATCAGGTAGAGCGCCGACCAGACGGGGCCGAATATCCATGATGGTGGATTCCATTCCGGTTTTGCCAGCGAGGCATACCACGCGCCGGGCGGCATCATCATTCCGGCAAGCGGCGCACAAAACGTGACGAGTATCAAACCCGCTAAAACGAGCAGACTGCGGGTGGATGAGGGAGAGTGTTTCATGCGTGAAAACGAACGGATTCGGTGAGCGTCCCATCCAAGCGATGCTTGCTTGCTCTTAGGAAAACCTCACGCTGCACGGTAACGAGTCACGAGACGACGTATTTATCCGCAAATTTCACCATGGATCACACAGGCCGCATCTTCATCGTGCCCACGCCGATCGGCAACCTCGCCGATATCACCTTGCGTGCGTTAGAAGTTTTACGAAGTGCCGACCGAATCGCATGTGAAGACACCCGCCACTCGGGCTTGCTGCTTGCTCACCATGGTATCTCCGGCAAGCCGCTTGTCGCTCTACACGAACACAATGAGGCCCGACGTGCGCCCGAGCTGGTGGCGGCGGCGCTCGCAGGTGAGACCATTGCTGTGATCAGTGATGCCGGGATGCCTGGCATTTCCGATCCGGGGTATCGCTTGGTGCAAGCGTGCATCGAAAGCGGCACACCGCTGGAAGTTTTGCCCGGGCCTTCTGCCGTGGTCACCGCGCTGATAGGCTCGGGTTTTCCCTGTCACGCGTTTCACTTTGGCGGATTTCTATCGGTGAAAGCCGGGAAACGCCGCAGTATTTTAGGTGCCACATTGGAATCCGGTGAAACGGGAATTTTCTTCGAGTCTCCTCATCGGCTGATTTCCACACTTGAGATTTTGGTGGAAATCGCGCCGTCCGCCCGGGTTTGTGTGGCTAGAGAGCTCACCAAAAAATTTGAAACGTATCATCGCGGCAACGCTCCAGAGCTACTCACACATTTTCAGGCAAATCCACCAAAGGGCGAGATCGTGCTGCTAATCCACGCTGCGGAATGAAACACAAAAAAGCAGCCTTTTGGCTGCTTTTTTGCGGGATGAAGATTCTTAGGATTTGCGGTTACAGGCCTTTTTTCGACAGGCGGGTTCCGGGAGTCGCACCTTGGCGGGCTTTGAACTTCGGGTTGGATTTGCAGATCACGTAAACCGTGCCTTTGCGTTTCACAACTTGGCAATCGGCATGACGACGTTTTGCGGATGCGAGAGAGGAGAGAACTTTCATGACAGGAAATGGTTGAGAAAAAATACCCGCATGCAGAAGGCAACCGGGGCGCGAAAGCTAACGAGCGAGCTTTCCATGTAAAGTCATTTCTTTCTCATTGTGGCAAAGCGTTTTGCACATCATCCGACTCCAGAGATCATTTCTTGGGCGGCGAATGGAGAGGAAGCCGACCAGATGTCTTCTGTGGGCCTGAAGACGTGGGGACAGGCTCGGTGGGAGAAGTCACGCCGGGCCGGAAGCCGGTTCCGCTGGATGTGGCATGAAGTAGCGGCTGGGTCTTGTGAAAAAACAACTTCATGTTGCCGTTGGGTGCTTGCAGGACCTCGACCTCTTCGGGACGAAAGGCGAACCAATCGGGGGCGTTCTCGATTTCTGCAAACGATGGACTCGGTAGGAGGCCAAATGCGTTGTCGGTGCGCAGGTATTTCACGAGTGCTGGCGAGGGCTCGACCACGAGAAACCACTGCCAGCGTTTCACTCCTTCCGCGTCTGTCCACTCGCGGCGTTCTGCTTGGAGAATCTTGTCGCCATCACCCGGGAGCTGCCAGAACGCTCGCCGAAAGACTTCGGCGGGATCGATTTTGACCGCATCCGGTGACTGATTACTCGGCGGAGGCGTTGGTGTCTCAGTGGGCATTTTTTCCCGGGGAACGAGAAGGTAAGCCAGCCCAGCCAGAAAGATTGCTACACCAGCGAAAACGAGTTTCCTCATCAGTTCCCGGAGTGTGAGTAGGTGCGCAGGAAGAGCTGCACGTCCTGCACGCTGGCGGCGAAGTTGTTCAAGCCTTTCTGCTCATCGTTGAGCAGAGTGTAGGCTGGAATCACGATTTTCCACTTGGTGTTCCAAGCGCTGCGACCGATCAGGCGGGCGTTGGAGTAGATAATCGGGAAATCGCCATCGAACAGCGATGGATCATTGACCGCGCGGAAGGCCTGATGCTTGCGGATGACCCAAGGTTGTTCGCTCAGCGTGCCGTTGGCGGTGAAGAACTGAGTGGAATTGAAATCGTTGGCACCGAGGTTGTAGGGCAAGGGCAGAGCCTGATCGTTGACTAACCAGCTACGCACGGTGCCAGTGTCGCCGAGAGGCGCGAGCATGTGGTCGGTGCCGCAGGGAATCAGATACGCATACGGCGTGGCGCTAAGCGCGTTGGGCTGGGTGGATTCTCCGGCAGCCATGCCGACATAGCCGGGGAAAATGATGCCGGCTGCGGCGATCTTGGTCGCGAACGTGCTGGCGCTGTAGGCGTGGTCCCCAGCGGCGAGTGGTCTCCCGAAGAAGTTCATGCCGTGCTCGATGGAGGTGCCGAATTCGATGATCAAACCCGGCACCGGGCTGCCATCGGTTTTTTTCAGGTTTCGGCAAAAGGCGGCGACTTGCGGGTCGCTGAGCACGTTCGGTCTGATGCTGAGTTCCAAGACTTGTTGCCAGGCCTCGTTGGCAATCCGGATTTCGTCGTTGGCGATGGTGTTTGCAGCCACTTCTTCGGGGGAAAGTTCCGGCGATGTCACATCGAGATACTCCGAGTAGGGCATGATGCGGAACAACTCGCTGCGCAGCGAGAACACCGTGTTGTAGTGATCCGGATTGTTGATTCCCAAGCGCCCTTCAGCGACGGAGAAGTCGGCATTGAGCTGTGCCATGCTGCCTGCGAGACCGGCGTCTCCCAGCGTACTGGTGGTGGAGCGCGGGATTCCGCCCGTCAGATCGCCGAGCGAGCGGGAAGCCACAATCCGGCTGAACACGGCATTTCCTTGAGCGGTGCCCAACAAGCCCGTTTCGTAGTCGTAGGCCTTTGCCGCGAGGTAGGTGTAGCGGCTGCTTAAGTCGAAAAGTGTCCGATATTGCTCCAGCGCTTCGTTGCGGAAGGTGCGGAACGTCAGATCTTGTGTGCGGTAGCCATTGATCAGGGCGGCGGCGCGTTGGCGCAGGGTTTCGCGCCGCAAACGAATCGTTTCCCCTGAGGTCTGGAGATTGCGCACCTTTTGGATCGCGATCTGATAATTGGCGAGCAGCTCTACGAACTGACTGTGTTGGCTGACAATCTCACGATACGTCTGCTCAAACTCATAAGCGGCTTGCAGCTCTTCTTGCCGGAAACCGAGTGCCAAGAGTTCGCTCTCTTTGGTGAGTTCGAGAGTGCCGCCGACGGTCGATTGTAAAATGCGGGCGGCTCCGTTGCTTGCCACGGCAGAGGCTTTGAAGGCGGATGAGCTGCCCGTGCCGAGAACTCGCAATGCCCCGCGAGCCGCAGATGTCACGTCATTGGCGAGTCCGACTGACAGCGGTAAGAACGCCGAGCCAGCTTCGGCAAACTTCGAGGCGGTTTCCGCACTGAAATCGAGAGTTTCAGCAATCGTCTCCAACACCGCTGCCGCAGTGCTATTGACGACCAACAAACTCCCGATGACCGCAGTTGTGACTTCTTGGTCGTAATGACTTTCGACGAGTCCTTTGAAAACTTCCGCCTCACGGGTGAATTTCTCATTGAGCTTCTTCACACTGCCGTTGGCTGAGATCAAAGCCACCTGAGCCAGATGAGCCTCGAGCAGAGCCTCCTGAAGTGAACCGGTGTAGGGCCGCTTGCCTAACGCAGTACCCGGGCCGACCACATCTGCAAACTGCACCCACTGATTGGGGGTGACATTGAAGGTTTTGGTGACTGTCTCCTCATTGTATTTGGTTAGGATGTCATCAATTTCGTTGCCGGTGAAAACCTCGACCATCTTGGGAATTCGCAAGGTCACGGTGACGGGCTTGACGGTGTCCACCACGTCCGAGGGACGGTCGATGATGAACCAGCGGGTAAAGTCTGGATCTTCATAGCCTTGCGGGAAGGGTTTACCTGCGCCGATGTCACCCGGATAAGGGCTTCCGTAAATATCGAACAGCTCTTGGAGCATCGCGTAATCCTCGTCCTCAATCGAATTCTGGAGGTCTGCAATTTGGTTTTCCTGCGTCCGCAGCGAGCGAGTCATGATCGCCGCTTGATTGAACGATCCTGCGGCGTTGTTCAGTGCCTGCACGGCGCGCACCGAGATTTGCTCGTAGTGACTCTTGCCGACGACCGTTGGATCCGCCAGTTCTTGGCCGAGGGAATTATTGAAGTAGGGATCCAGATCGAACGCGATGGATCCCGGAGCGAGACCCAGCGGATTGAGCCGGGCATTTGCCGAGTCCATCGTATTCTGGAAACTGAGCGCAGAGGCGATTAGCTCATTGAGTTCCGGCACAGTCGTCCGATCCACAATCTGAACTCCGCTGTGATCCGGGTCGGTGTCTTTATCTGGCAGCAATGCGTTGCCGGTGACCCAATTGAAAAACGCGCCTTGAGTCGCCCTGCTGGCCGTTTCATCCAGCCCCTGATGGCGGGTCACGCCAGTGCGGGAGTTCAGTCTGCCGTCGCGGAAATGCGCCCAACCCGCTGCCGGATCGTCGTTGTAGCTGGCCCGATGTTGCAGCGAGAGAATCTCCTGGGCCGTGCGCGCCACGTTGGCAGCAGAAGCAGCAAATTTCCGCTCATCCTTGTAATCCACCAGCACTGGCTGGCCGAGCACGGTCACGGATTCGGCAGATGGCGTCCAAGTGAAGAACGGATGGGTGAGCAGCTTGTAATAGCCGTGCAGCGCCGTGAGATAATGGCCGTAAGCGTCGCCATGCCCCTGTGGAAACATGCGCTGTGCGTCTGCGGCATCGACGATTCCGTTCGCAGTTGAGCTGCCACCTTTTTCGCGGATGTTGTAGTTGACCGCGTAAATCGCCTCTCCGCCGTTGATTCCACGGGTGTAGTTCCACCACAGTCGGTTGTAAGCGGGAGCTAAACCCACGGCAGGCAAGCCAAAGTCGTCGCGACCACGCAACAGCGCGAGTTCCTCATCCAACGAGCTGGCGACTTGGCCTTCGAAGGCGAAGCGGCTGGTGTTCACCTCCGTCACCGAGTCCTGATCGTCCACGGAAATGGTCGGGTTGGCTGCGTCGGCGTAGGCTTCGTTGCCGAGGATGGTGTAGAGATCGTTCAAATATCCTGCCGCGAGGATCAATGCGTTGTTGGCCGATGCGGTGTCGATGTCTGAACCGATGGTGAAAGATTTCCCACGGTTAAGCACGGTTTCATAGATCGAGATCAAGCCCGCGTCGTTGATGTTTTCGAGGTTGAGGGCGATGTCACCTTCCCACCGCGTGCCAGCTTGAGTGAGCAGCGAGACGTCGGTATTGACCGAATTGTTGTAAAGATCGGTCATCCGCTGATTGAACGGGGTGATTTTTGCCAGAACTCGCTTGATCCAGCCTTCGACGAGTTGTGCCGGTGTCCAGTCCGACCAATCTCCTGCTGGGTTCGCGCCGACAGCTTTGAGGCGGTAGCTCATGGTAAACCAAACGTCGCCCATTAGCACGGCGGGTGCGCTCAACACGGCAGTCGGACCACCGCCGACGAGGATGCTGCTGCCCAGTCCATCATTTGCCGGATCGGCATCTATCCAGCTTGCGCTGGCAGTGGGATCACCCGCTGGAGGTAGGCCGCTTTGCGAAAATCCATAACGCCAGCGGAATTCAAAGTTTTCCGGCTTGCCGCCGTAGTCACCGCTGTGGCGCAAGCTGACTTGTTCATCGAGCGGATTGCTGGACTCATTGACCTTGAGGTCTCCGGCGTAGAGTTCCGGGACGACTTTGATGATCGACATACTCACCGGATCGCCAGGATCGGTGAAAGCTTCGCCATTGTTGAAAAGCAAGGTCACGTAGCCGGTGCCGTCGCCCGTGGAGCTGAGCGCATACTTGACCACCGCAGTATCAGGATCGGTGATGTCCGCGCGCTCTTTGATCGCCACATTGCGGTCTGCGACGACATCGCTTGCTTTCACGGCTCCGCTCTTTGCCACCACGTAGGTGCCGGGCACCGCCAGACTTTCTCGGAACGTTTGCAACGTGGTCTTGAGCCCATCAACTGCTGTGTTCCATTGATTTTTAAAAGCATCTGACGTCGAACAGAGGCTTTTCAGATCATCCACATCCTGCTGGCTGAGTTGATTGAGATTGAGGTAATCCTCGCCGGAAATGGCATCGATGAACTCACCTTCGAGCACCAACCCGCCAGAGGCTCCCAAGCCGGGATCAAAAAAGAAGCGGTTTTGCAAATTGGGCGGCAAGCCTTGGAAATAAGTCCTGCCTGCATAATCCGTGGTGCTGATGGATCCGGGCAGCTTGGTTAAGCTGTAGTTTTCCAATAATGAGATTTTCTGGCGAATGGGATCGTGCAGCGCCACCGAGGGCTTGGTTACCCCGTTTTTCGCAATCGATTGTTGATAAAGAATCTGCGCGCTCGTCTGCGGCATGATTTCGGGCAAGCCCGCCTTCGCCAAAGTCAGAGTCTGGGCGGTCTTGAGTTCACCTAGCACACTCGGATTATCCAGACTTGGATCATCGGGCCATTTCGGCAGGTAAGTGAGAGTGACCGCGACACCGTCATCCAAATCATCCGCGATGTATGGCTCGATGTCGCCGACCACTGGCGGAGTGAGATCGCCCGGGAAATCAAACCCGTCCTGCACATAATAATACCACTGCATGCCGAAGCTGGGAGCCGGGCTTTGTGCTGGATTGTGCGGTCCGCGGAAAACCCATCGCTGGCCTTTGCGGTCCTCGTAAGTGAAATGGTTGTCTGATGGCACTGTGGACGCTGGGCTATCGAGGACACCGGCTACCTCGGTATTTTTGAAGGAACCATCTGCGATGCGAGGAGGTGGCAGCAATGTCAGCGGCTGCGGTGGCTGGACTGGCGTTCCGGCGGTCTTGTCGTAGGTCAGTGGGTGATCGGCATTGGTGCGGACCACTTTGGCCACGCGCATTGCGGGGCGTGCAGGGATGTTGCCACTGGCTGGCTCGGTGTATTGCAGCAGCACGAAGGGCTGCGAGCTGGTAGGCAGATTCAAATCATCACGCAGAGCGTAGGCATTTCCATCGACCAACAAGGCATGCTCCTCGTTGGGGTTGTATCCGATCTCGGTGGGGTCTGGCTGGGAGTAAATGCTGCCAGACTTCTGAACCGATGTCAGGGGAGCCTGCATGCCCATGCCTTTTCCAGATGCGATCACCAGCAACTGCGGGTCGGTGGAAAGTGCGGTCACCACGGGATAAGCCACGGTGTATCTAGCAGCGATGGCCGGGACGTAAAACGGCACGATTTTCGAGTTCGCCGGTGTCACCTTTTTGTACCAAAAGACTTTGAGCGTATTGGTGGGCACCGTGTTCACGGGAATGATCGCCCCGCTAGCGGCGTCATCAAAACCATCCACCAAAGGATCGATGTAGGCATTTTCCGAGTAGCAAGTCCCGCTGGCCACATGACCTGCCAGAGCATAATCCGCTCGCGGTGGCTCGATCCGGCTGCCGACGATGGCGACGGTGGAACCGCCCGTCCGATTTTCCAATGGGCCAACGGCGACTGCACTCGGCGACCAATCCGCCACACCGTCGGCATTCAGGTCGTTCAGAGTGTAAACGGCGGGCATCGTGATGTTGTTCACGGTTGTTGCCGGGCTGCCCAACTGATCCTGCGACTGGATGTAGAACCTCGAATAATAGGGTTCTCCGCCGCTGGTGAACTTGAGCAGCGAGCGGTTCGTCAGATCCGCGCTGTTGCTGAAATCCACGCGCAGGCGCTGGGTTTCACCGATGATCGTGGCTTCGAGAGCCTGCGGATCATCTTGGAAAGGAATGCTGGGCAAGCTGCTTGCGGCGAACACCGGACCATCTGCGATGCCGCTGCCGTTCAGGATGACGTTCACTGGCTCGTAATCCGCCAGCGAGGTCGGCCAGACTTGCAAATAATTTCGCTTCATTTGCGGCCATGAAATATTCAATCCGTCCTCGCCGGGTTCTGCGACTTTGTGAAGCCCCGCGTCCCGCCTCGCGGTCCAGTGAATGATGATGTTGTTCGCGTCGAGGTTCTCGCGTTCCGCATAGTAGTCGGTGGTGTTGTCCGGGCGGATGTAGGCGAAACTGAGATTCCCCAGACTTGTGCCCAGCGGGGCGCGCAGTTGCTCGTCATCATTTTCAGGCGGGCCAGAGCGCGGGCGCAGTTTTTCTCCCAAATAGGTGGTGATCGTTTCCACCTGCGCCGCACGCTGAATATTGACGATGTCCGCGCCAAGAAACTCGTGTTCGCCGTCTTGCCCGATTTCTGCGCCGAGATATTCGATGAAGACGCGGCCCTCAGCGTTGTAAGCTCGGAGGTAGTTCGGAGTCGCGGCGGTTGGCTGTGGATCGAACCACAGCGTGCGTTGCTCGGGGCTGGCCTGCGTGGTGTCCGAGCCAGAACTCCCACCGGGCGGCACGTATTCCGTCGTTTTACCCGGCACAAAGGAATTGAAAACCGGATTGATCACTTCCACGCGACCTTTCGGGACTTCCACCAGTGGGCCGCTGAAGGTTTTCTGCGTCCAAAAGATTTCTTTCACTGGCGCGCGGGTTCCGGACGATACCGAAAAGACCTCCGTTTTGAATTTGTAGGTAGCAGAGCTCTCGCCAAGCCGTTGATCCGGCACATTGGAAACCCAAGTGATCGAGACACGTCCGGTTTGCGTGGCGAAGACTTTGTTGGCGTGTTTGCTGTAGTAGAACGGCTGGTAGGGACCGAAGGCGATTCCTGGCGTGCTGGTGCTGATGTTGCGGTCCGCATTGCCCGCGAGTGTGAGGGTGTTGCCGTTGATCAGGAAGACGGTGCTGCCGAGAAGCGTGGCACCCGGGGTCAAATTCGGCGGAACAGAGGCCACCGTGACTGTGCTGGTGTTCGTCGCGCATTGCGTGACGGTGATGGTGCCAGCAGCGATTTGCGGTTGAGTGTCGCTGAGTCTCGTCGGGGTAAAGGATTCACCCGGCGCGACTGGCTTGGCCCGCCAGTAGCCCGCAGCCACGTCCACTCCTAGGTCGTTTTTCGTGGGTGGGATGATTTCATCGCCCATGGAATAAAGCGGGACACCGGATGCGAAGGCATAACCAAAACTAGAGCGCTTCATGACCACGGTGACGGTGGCTGTGGACGAACCCGATGGAGTGAACGAAGCGCTTGGGTAACGGTTTGGCGCGGTGGCGGCGATGGTTCCGGCGGTGTTAATCGTGGCGGAAGTGCGGGGCCAAGCTCGACTATCGATGGCCCCCAATGAGGCGGCCGTGGCGGCTTGACCGGAAAACTGAAGTTTAAGAACCGGCGGCCCAGACGGCGCGTAAGGCGGCGCGATGACCACTGCGGGCGGGCTGGCTTGGCTGTAGCCGCTGCCCGGATTGTTGATGGTGATGGAGGTCACTTTACCCCCGGATACGACCGCCGTCGCGGTGGCGCTGATGCCGCTCGCCGGTGGCGAAATCGTGACAATCGGTGCTGAGGTGTAAGCGCCTCCATTGCGCACGGTAATGGCATCCACGAGCCCACCCGCTGTAACGGTCGCGGAGGCACCGGCTAGGCGCGGGTCCAGCCGATTCACCGGCGCGCCTTTGAGTTCAAGCTGCGCGTGAGCCTTTGCAGTAAGAACAAGCAAACATGGAACTAGAAGGACGAAGCGCAGTCGTTTCATGGCAGTGGGAAGGATTGAGGAAAATGAAAACGCGCAATCCATCACTTCGATTGGATCGAAATGGTGCGGGTGACGGGTTGCTCAGTGGTTCCCAGCAATTTCTCGATAGAAGCCATTTTTGCGTCGCGTGCCTTTTCCTTGGCTTCAAGCGCGGCGACACGGGTGCGCAGTTCAGAGTTCTCCTCGCGCAAGCGAGTCACCTCGGCATCTTTTTCCTTCTTGATCTGCTGAGTGGCGGAAACGTTGAGCATCGCAATCGCATCGTAGTCCACCGTGCGGAAGTCCTTCACCTCGCGACCATAGACGAAGACTTTGCCGCCTTCCGCAATGCCATCGGCGCGGAAACGACCCTCGGCAACTTCTAGCACTTCATGGATGCCTTCCTTCTTCTCACTGATGAGTCTGACTCGCTCGCCCTTCTCCAGACTCGTCGCGAGCTTCACCCAGCCATCATCGACTTCAGCCATCTGGTAAATGTCCGGCACCACATCGGTGGACTTGGAGACGGCTTGCGGGAAAACCTTTTCCACCTGCTGCGCGATGACCTTTTTTTGTAAGTCGCTGCCTTTTCTGATCGCGTCTTTGTAGCGGTAGTCGGTGATTTCAATGCCGAGCAGTGTGCTTAAGTCCATCTCGGCATCGGAACGCTTTTCAATGCTTTTGATCCGTTCATCTGAAAACGCGTGGATGGCCGCTCCCGCGATGATGCCCGAGGCGTAAACCGAGACATTTACAGCGCTCGTATTGTTCCTTTGGTTGAGGCCGCCGAGCCTCGTGAAAAAGTCGGATTGCGCGAGTCCATGACTCACGCTGCCATCGATCACCAGCCTCGCCTGCGTGGGGTCTCCCGTGCCGATGCCGACGTTGCCAGAGGGTGTCACTGCCAAGCCTTTGGTATTACCTGCTCCATTCGCAGACAAATAGACTGAACCCGCAGTCGTGTAGAGGCCGACATCGTTGCCTGCGCTGTAATTTCTCCTGATGCCGTGAGAAGAGTTTCCTAGGTAAACTGCGCCTCTTTCACCATTAGAAGTTCCCACAGTAATGGATGAATCGAAGCCTCGCACGGTCAGGTTGCCGCTTCCGCTGATCCGCATGGTCTCGGTCATACTCACTGACGAACCGTAGCCGAAAGAAACGTCCGACCCTGGGCTATCGGTGTGAATCTGAAGCAAGCTGCCCTGAATACCGAAGCCATAGGTGCTGCCGGTGTTTCCATAGAGCGATATTTTGTCGCCCAAAGTATTGGGAAAATTGAGCGGAAATCCCGGATTGGTCATTCCGATGCCGACATTTCCGCTAACGGGATTCAGCAGGACATTTCCGCCAGCGGGATTGAGCAGCAAATTGCCAGCAGTCGATGCCGCAGAATAGGATTGGAGAGTTGCATTGTTAGCCGCGGTGTTAAACCCAAGCACCAGACGCTCGTTGTTGTCGGTATTACCGCGAATCACCAATTGGCTGGCCGGTGAACTCGCATCGTCGCCTTGCAAGGTGAGCTTGCTGGTGGCAGCAAAGTTGCCAGTCGCGCCGATGCCGACTTGACCGGAGTTGTTCCAAAGCAGCGAGAGATTCTTAGTGCCGCCGCTGCCGTTGCTGGAGCCGAGGGCACCACCGGAGTTTCCAAACAGCACAGGCCCGTCCACCGCAGTCGTGCCGAACAAACGCCCAGTGCCATACCAGCCCACGCCGTAATTACTGGCGACACTGTTCGCCGGGACAGTCGTCGGGTTCAGAATGAAATCATTGCCGCCCGCAAGGCTCTCCGCGAGCTTGGCCCGTAGCGCAAAACCCGTGGAAACAATCCGCTGGCGAGGGCTGATTTCATTGTCGGTGGCAAGCAGAGCCGCTCCTGCGGCCACGGTCACACCGAGGTAGCGATCGCCGCTGGAAAATGCGGTGGAAAGGTCGGTGAGCTTTTTCGAAGCTTCGTTGCCATAGTTGCCGACGGTGGTGGCCACTCCTTCGCCGACCAGTACGCTGAATTGGCCATCCGCGATAGTGACCACTTGGGTCTCGGAATAGATGAGATCCGCGAGGGCAGAGTTGGACTGATGGTTCCAAATCCGGAACACCACACTGCGGTTGACCGGCGTGCCTTGGCCGAGGGGCGTGACTCCGTCGGCTTGGAAGACCGTGCCTTGGTAGCTGATGAGTGAAGGAACGGCGCTGGTCTGGGAAAAGGCTGCGGTTGGCAGGGAGAAAAACGGGACTAGCGCGAGGAGAAGGCGGTGATGCAATTTCATGGGAGCGGTGGTTTGGAGGTCGGATTCGTGTTTTAAAATGGAATGAGAGCGAGGGGCACTTACGGCGAGACGGTGATGGTTCCGAGTTCGGAGATGCGGGAGAGTTCGAAGGTGCCGGTGAGGCTGAGCGCGTCCTTGTGCAGACCGGTGATCGTTTCCGAATAAGTTCCGCCGATTACGCTGCTGCCCCAGCCCGGAGTACCCGGTGAAGTGCTGGCAAATTGGAAACTGACGGCGCGGCTGATGTTGTGGCTTTCGATCCCAGCGGGGAGCGGGTCTCCTTCAGGATCCAAGTTGTCGTGATCGGGATGGTATTGGTGGACGAAGGGGTTCGCCGGATCGTTGTAGGGCAAGTTGATGGTGCGATTGAGGGTCGAGCCGAGGCCGAAGCTGCCCGTGCCTGAGGAGCTGCCCAACACCCGATCCAGCGGTAGATGGGTGGAGACGATGCGCATGGCATCCGCCTTGGTCGTGCTCAAGAGACCGGATTCCTTGGTGCAAATGCCAAAAACATTCGAGCCAGCAGCCAGTTTGCCGAGAAATACTTGGGAAAGCACCTGCGCCGTGCCGTCGTCCGCCACATGGATGATGTAGCGCAGAGGAAACGCCGTTTTAGGATCGGTGGGAGTGATCGCATCGGCCTGCGCCTTACTGGTCACCGCAGAAACCTTCGCCTCGCCCATCCAAAGACCCGCCAGTGAACTCCGGCGCGCGGTGGTCGGAATGAGAATGTCGAACTGGTTCGCAGCATCGGTGAAGCGAAGCATCGAGGCATAAAAAGCGTCCACGCTGCCGGTCATTTGCGTCCGGTCGATGCCGAAATGCAGCTCCACACTCGAATTGGCCGGAATGGATTCGGAAAATGCTCCGCTGATAAGGCTCTCGGTCCATGTCGCGGTGCCGGGATCGAAGCTGCGCTTGGTGATCGGCACTGGGCCAGTGATGGCTTCCTGACCAGACGGAGCGGAATTCGAGGCCACCGGAGCGATGCTCAGGGTCATCACCGAGCTGGTGCGATTGGTGACACGCGCTGTGATCACCGAGCCGCTACGGCCAAAGTCGATGCCCGATGCGAGACTGAGGTTGATTTGCACCGGCGCGTAAAAATTTCCAACCACCTCCGAAGAGAACCAGTAGGCTTCGTTGCGGTTGACGCGTTCGATATTGGTGGAAAATACCGCGAGTGGATTGCCGCTTCCGAGTTCACCACCCACGTATTTGAACACCTTGTTGGGAGCGACGATGGCCGAGGAAAACGTGGTGAAGTAACTCGCAAATGTGGGATACAGGCCATTGAGCTTGCTCGGGAAACCCAACAGATTCGCGCCATTGCGCACCCATGTCGTTTGTGGCGGCATCGCTCGCTGTATGATCGGCACATTTCTCGGGGCGGAACATTTCACCAAATAAGCCGCTTGGCCGGTCATACCGATCAGGCTGCCGCTATTGGTGGCGCGGGTCCATGTGCTCCATTCTGGGGTGCCAGAGGTCGGCTCCAGCGGAGTATCGGTGAACTGGACTTGGTCCGAGTTGGTGTTCCACCGCCAAACTTCCAGCACCTCGGGATAGCCGCTTAACAAGCTACCGGTGGAGGTGTGGCTGGCATCGCCATGGAGATAGATGGCGTTCCACCCGGTCTTGAGGGGGTAGGTGACGGTTTGCCATTGGCCGTGTGCAGCCGCAGCGAGGAGCAGTGAACTAAGGACGAGGGAGAAGGTTCTCATCGGACAGTTAGGCGGAAAAATTCGTTGTTGTTGGAACGGGGCACGGTGAAAGCAGAAACGATCCCGACGTCGCTCGCGCGGTAACCGGCACCAAAAACCTCGGTCGAACCGACCGCGAACGGCACCTGTGTCCACGTCTGCATGTCGAGCGTGCTTTCGATGGTGTAAGCCTTGCCGGTGATCGCGAAGAACTCGAAGCGCACGCTGGCAGGAAGTTTTTCCTTGATGCTCAGATCGAATGTTTCTGTGGCATCGCCGGCGAAGGTTCCAGAGACGTATTCGAAGAAATTACTTTGTCCGTCGCTGTCAAAGTCGCCGTTTTTGTCGATCAAGCTGAGATCCCACTCGCCATTCTGATCCGGCAGGATACCGGCTTGATAGAGCTGCCACTGCTCCCAGATATCCGGCAAGCCATCACCGTCTGCATCTTCCCCGAGGTTCAAATCCAGCCGGACTCGTTCTCCTCCTTTTCCCGCAGTCAAATTGCCGCTGACCTCGATCGGGTAAAACAAACTGCCGTCGATATCGACTGCTAGGCTGAACAAGCCGTTGGCAGGAATCGCCTTGGCCGTGTAAAGCGCAGTGCCTGCACTCGATTGATCGATGCGGATGTTTAACTCGTAGTTCTGGTCGATTAGATGCGTGGTGATCGGCGTATCGCCAACCTCGACACCGCCCTTGAGCAAGATGATCTTCGCGCCCTCAGCCGTCACGGTCTGGCCGACTTGGTCGCGCACCATGCCGTAAAGCGTGTAGTGCGGGGCCGGCGGAAATGCATGCAGCACCGAAACCAGCGGACAAGTGAGCAGCAAAGATTTCAGTGCAAATTTCATGTGGAGTAAAGTGGGGGCTGGCCGCTCATTTGATGAAATACAAGCTGCGGACATAATTGCTGTGAAAAGCCGCGTTCGGGGTCGATGAAAAAAAACCGAAATAATGGCCGCATATTTTGATCTCATCACGCGACGGCTTCATCAGGAAAATCGAGCCGCTTTGTGCTGACCCCGTGCTTGCGTGCTCGTCGCCTGCCCATTAACCACTCGCTTCACACGATGACTCACGACCCAGACGCACATGCCTCGCTCGGCGCGATGTATTCGGACTATTTCCTCGATTACGCCTCATACGTCATTCTCGAACGCGCCGTGCCGCATCTTTACGACGGGCTGAAACCGGTGCAGCGCCGCATCCTCCACGCCATGGATGAAATCGATGATGGTCGCTACAACAAGGTGGCGGGCATCGTCGGCAACACGATGAACTACCACCCGCACGGCGATATGTCGATCAGCGCGGCGATCGTGCAACTCGGCCAGAAAGACCTGCTCATCGACACGCAAGGAAACTGGGGAAACACCCTAACAGGCGACGGCGCGGCGGCTCCTCGTTACATCGAGGCACGGCTCACCAAGTTTGCCAACGAGGTCGTCTTCAACCCGAAAACCACCAAGTGGCTCGCCAGTTACGACGGACGCCGTAGAGAGCCCGACACCCTGCCAGTGAAATTCCCGCTGCTGCTTGCCCAAGGCGTCGAGGGCATCGCGGTGGGACTCGCCTGCAAGGTGCTGCCGCACAATTTCATCGAGCTCATCGCGGCCTCCATCGCCGTGTTAAAAAATGAGCCGTTCACCCTGCTGCCGGATTTCCCCACCGGCGGCATTATGGACGCCAGCGAATACCGCGACGGCCTGCGCGGCGGGAAAGTCCGCGTCCGTGCCCGCATTTCCACGACTCAGAAAAACCTACTACGCATCACCGAGATTCCCTTCGGCACCACCACCGGAGCACTGATGGACTCAATCGTCGCAGCTTCCGAGAAGAGCAAAATCAAGATCCAGAAAATCGAGGACAACACCGCCGCCCACGCTGACATCCTGGTGCATCTGCCCGCCGGAGCCGACCCCGAAACCACGCGCGATGCGCTCTACGCCTTCTCCGATTGTGAACTAACCATTTCGCCTAACGCCTGCGTCATCGCCGATGGCAAACCGCAGTTCATCGGCGTTTCAGACATCCTCAAGCGAGTCACCGAGCAAACCCGCGAGCTGCTCAAACTGGAGCTCGAAATCAAACTCGCCGAACTCGCCGAAAAGTGGCATTTCAGCTCGCTGGAGAAAATTTTCATCGAAAACCGCATCTACCGCGACATCGAAGAATGCACCACTTGGGAAGCCGTGCTCAAGGCCATCGACGACGGCTTGGCCCCATTCAAGCAACTTCTCAAGCGCGAGGTCACCGAGGACGACCTCGTCCGACTCACCGAGATTAAAATCAAGCGCATCTCCAAGTTCGACTCGTTCAAGGCTGATGAGGAAATCAAAGGCCTCGAAAAATCCATCGACGAGACCGAGAAAAACCTCCGCAACCTCAATAAATTCGCCATCCGGTGGTATGAGGAACTCGGTAAAAAATACAGCGCTAACAAGGAGCGCAAAACCGAGATCGCGTCGTTCGACCGCGTGGATCGCACCCAAGTCATCGCCGCCACCGAGACGCTCTATCTCGATGCCAAGAACGGCTTTGCTGGCTACGGGCTCAAGAAAGACGGCGAGCCAATCGAGAAGTGTTCCACCATCGATGATATCATATCTTTCACCCAAGACGGCAAGATGCGGGTGGTCAAAGTCGCCGATAAAGTCTTCGTCGGTCAAAAGCCGCTACGGGTCGCGATTTTCCGCAAGGATGAAGATTGGATCTACTCGATGATCTACCGCGATGGAAAAGAAGGCCCGATCCTCGCCAAGCGTTTCACCGTCGGCGGCATCACGCGGGACAAAGATTACGATCTCACCAAAGGCAGTCCCGGCACGCGCGTGCTCTACTTCGCCGTCCACAAGACCAACGAAGAAAGCAGCGCCCAAATGCTGCTCGTGCACCTCAAGTCCGCCTTGCGCATGCGCAACTTGATCCGGCCGCTCCATTTCGCGGAATTCGGCATCAAAAGCCGCAGCTCCAGCGGCAATCTCGTCACCAAGCACCCCATCGAAAAAATCGTGCGCGCGCCAAAAGACTACGATCCGAAGTTGGGCGCTTAACCGCGACTGCGGTCCTCGGGGCTCTGCTTCTTTGGAATTGCGGTGTGACACATTCGTCACGCGCCATGGTTTTCCTATGACCGTGGCATCATCTATTCGGATCCCCTGTGTGGAGATCAATTCATGATTTCCCCCCACAACCACTATCCCAATTATCACTCGATGAAAATGACACCATTTGCCTTTTTGACTGCGGTTGCCCTCGCGACTTCAGCCTCCACCGCCGTTGCCGCCACGGTATTATCGGAAAACTTCACCTATGGCGACGGCTCGCTGGTGGGTGCCACGGGTTCGCCTTGGGCCACGACGAGCGGCACAGCAGGCCAAGTCAACGTGACCTCCAATGTGCTCAACATCACGTTTGCAGAATCGGAGGATGTGAATGCCTCTCTTTCTGGCAGCCCCTACACTTCAGGTGAACTCACCGCTAATTTCGACGTGAATTTCTCCGCACTTCCCACCTCCAACTACTTCGCCCACTTCCTCAATTCGAATACATCTTTTCGGACGAAGGTTTTCTCCACCACCTCTGGCGCAGCCGTGGGAACCTTCCGCCTTGGCATCACCAACAATACCAACACATTGTCGGTGATCGTGCCCACCGATCTCAGCTTGAATACGCCGTATTCGATCACCATGTCGTTTGATTTGGACGCCTTGACCTCGTCGCTGGCTGTCAACGGTGGAACCGTAGTCACTGCGAGTGACACAATCTCCTCGATTGCTATCAACGGCTTCGGATTCCGCCAAGCAAGCGGGATCGGCACCATGACCATCGACAACTTGGTCGTCACCCACGTGCCTGAGCCAAGCGCCGCGTTGTTGGGTGGACTGAGTCTGCTGGGCCTTCTCCGCCGTCGTCGCTAAGAAATCGAGTGACTCTCACCTGGGCGCGCCGACGTCCGCGTCGGCATTTCTGAATGAGAAAGCCAACGAGGGCGTTGGCGTTCCCGGGGACACAGAATTCGGTTTACGAGATACTCGCGGCCACGGTCAGTCTGCGGCAGACTTCTTCGACGTTTGCACGCGAGTTGAAGGCAGAAATGCGGAAGTAGCCTTCACCGGCCGAGCCGAAGCCTGAACCGGGCGTGATGACGACTTGTGCTTCGTGGAGCATTTTGTCGAACATGTCCCATGAGCTGAGTCCCAGCGGACAGCCGACCCAGACATACGGTGCGTTTTCGCCGCCGAAAACAGGCAGCCCCACCGCAGCGGCGGCTTCTCGCAGCAACTTGGCATTTCCCATGTAGTGCTCGATCAATGCGGCGACTTCTTGTTTTCCCTGCTCGGAAAACACGGCGGCGGCCGCTTTTTGCACCGGATAAGAAGCGCCGTTGAACTTGGTGCTGTGGCGGCGGCTCCAGAGTTGGTGAAATGGCACTCGGCTGCCATCGGCGGCCTTGCCGGTGACGGTTTTAGGGATGACCACGTAGGCGCAGCGCACGCCAGTGAAGCCGCCGTTTTTCGAGAAGGAGCGGAACTCAATCGCACAATCGCGAGCACCCTCGATCTCAAAGATGGACCGCGGGATGTCTGGATCTTGGATGAACGCCTCGTAGGCGGCATCGAAGAGGATGATCGCGTCGTTGGCCTTGGCGTAGCTCACCCACGCTTCGAGCTGCGCACGAGTGGCGACGGCACCGGTCGGGTTGTTGGGGAAACAGAGATAGATGATGTCTGCTTTTTCCGCAGGAATGTCGGCGACGAATTGGTTCGCGGCGTTGCACTCGAGATAGAGCAATCCAGCATACGCACCTTTTTCATCGGCGTCGCCAGTGTTGCCAGCCATCACGTTGGTATCGACATACACGGGATAGACCGGATCGGTGATGGCGATGACGTTTCCTTTGCCAAAAATATCGAGGATGTTGCCGGTATCGCATTTTGAGCCATCGGAAACGAACACCTCATCTGCCGAGATGCCGAGATTGGCGAATTGATGGTCCACAATCGCTTGCCGCAGAAACTCGTATCCTTGCTCTGGGCCATAGCCTTTGAACGTCTCGCGGCAGGCCATTTCATCGACTCCCTCATGCATCGCGGCGATGATTGCGGGCGACAAGGGCTCGGTGACGTCGCCGATGCCGCAGCGGATGATGCGGGCGGCCTTGTCTGGATTGGCCTCGCTGTAGGCTTTTACGCGGCGGGCGATCTCGGGAAATAGGTATCCGGCTTTGAGTTTGAGGAAATTCGAATTGATGACGGCCATGGCGGCGCAGGCTTTAAATAGCGGCAAGCGGACGCGCAAGAAAAGAGCGGCTCGCAGATCATCATTGAGTGAATCTCTCAGTTGACTCGGAACCGCGCGAACCAGACCTTCCGCACATGTTTACCGGACTCGTCGAAGCCGTTGGTACTGTGGTCTCGCTGGAATCTCGCGGCGAGCAAGCCAGGCTCACCTTGGAAATTCCGTTCGCTGCGGAACTCGCGCTCGGCGACTCCGTCGCGATCAATGGCTGCTGCCTCACCGTGGCAGAAGTTTCACAAGGCGGCGTTTCCTTCGATCTGCTGGCGCAAACACTGCGCGTCACTTCGCTCGGCCAGCTCGTCGCGATATCGCGGGTCAATCTGGAGCGTGCGATGCGTCTGGGCGACCGCCTCGGCGGGCACTTCGTCCAAGGCCATGTGGACGCGACCGGCACAATCATCGACCTCGAAGCCAACGGCCAAGATCACATCGTCACCGTTTCGCTGCCGCCGGAAATTCAGCGACTCTGCGTGGACAAAGGCTCGATAGCCATTGATGGCATCTCGCTCACGATTGCCGAGCTACGCCCCACGGAAGCGGTCTTCTGGATCACACCACACACTTGGCTGCACACCCATCTACACGCCGCCCGCGTTGGCCAAACCGTGAATCTGGAATCCGACATGCTAGCGAAACACGTGGAGAAACTTCTAGCAGCTCGGCTGGGGAATTAGACCGGCAGGAGGAATTTTTGAACCGCGGAAGGCACTGAAAGCACGGAAAATGAAGACTCTGTGGTTTGTGTAGTGGGTCTTACTGAAAGTTATGATTCAGCCCGAATGTCGATATTTAGAACAACGAAAAACGCGAACGTGACGAAATTTGAAAGAGTTAACCCAAGTTTCTCAAAGCCTAACATAAATCTCTTATTTTAAGCCGATATCAGGCTATTTTGGAGTTAAAATAGTCATAACTCATTGATAATTGATCCGAATTATCGTTTTGTAGTGCCTAATGAAATATCATAGTTCTTG
>JBGSLX010000113.1:0-17016 GCA_041740475.1 Akkermansiaceae bacterium
GGATTGCATCCGCCAAGCCCTATTTCTCAGGAAAACAATTGCACCCGTAAACCGTGAAATTTTCTCAAAAAAATGGGCTTGGCGGATGCAATCCGCCGCCACGATTCCGTCCCGAAAGTTCCAAGTTAGTCACGAGGAGGCATAACCCAGTGCGCGTTGTTTCATCTGGGTAGCCATCAGATTGAGCGCATTGGCTCGGGTGGGGGCGAGGTGTTCTTTGAGGCCGGTACGGTCGATGAAATTCATGTCCGCAGTGAGGATGTCATCGGGTTTTTCGCCATCGAGCACGCGCACAAACAGGGCGATCATGCCCTTGGTAATCAGCGAGTCCGAATCCGCATGGTAGCGCACGGCATCACCGCTGAAGCTGGCGTCCAGCCAAACTTGTGACTGACAGCCCTTGATCAAGTGCTCCGGGTTTTTCGCTGCTTCATCCATCGGCGGGAGTTTTTTGCCGAGGGCGATGACGTATTCGTAGCGCTCGGTCCAATCTTGAAAAATCGCCAGTTCATCAAGCAGTTGCTGTTGTTTATCCGCGATGCTCATGTGCCGGAATAGTGCCGGGGATCCCTGCTGCCGCAAGCGCGGATCCGGCCTAGGATGACATGATCGAAACGCGGAGCCGCGGAGATCGCGGAGGACTTTCGCGGAGAAAACGCCGATTTCCCGCGAAGGAAGCCTCGAGACCACTCGCTTGATCCAATTCATATCATCCATCCGCTCAGCGCTTTTCTCTGCGTTCCCCGCGTCTCGGCGTTTCGCTGAAAATTCAAGATGCGTCAGTCTGGAGACCGCCTTTCTCGCATCGCGAAACACCGCAATTGCCAGACTTGACGGATCTGCTAAGGGAACCCACATGCAATCCCGCTTCCGAATCGAAGATCACATTCATCAAGACAGCTCGGGTGTGATATTTCGCGCGATTGATGGGGAAAATGGCAAACTGGTCGCACTGCGGAGGTTTTTCCCCTTCGGCGTGGGAGGTGGAGGCTTCATCGACGAAGAAAAAAGCGCCTACAACACCACGGTTGGCCGTTTGACTCGATCGCACCATCCCGCGCTGCGCACGGTGCTTGGAGGCGCTTGCGATCCAGTCGATGGCATCCCTTTCATCGTCACGGAATGGATCGATGGCGACCTGCTCGGCACGATGCTCCAGCTCGCCCCTTTGCCGCCCGAAACCGCCGTCCGGCTTCTCACGCATGCCATCGAAGTTTGTGAACTTTTATCACGCGTTCTCGATGATGAGGCGATCTGGGTGGATACCGATCCGCAAACGATTGTTTTGGGAAATCCCGAGAGTGGTCGCGGCTTCACATTTTGGGTTTCACCGCTCAAGTGGCTCAGCAAAAATAAGGAACCTAGCAACATGCAGCCACTCATTCAGCTCACAGAGCGAGTCATGGCTTGGCAAGGTCAGGTGGTGAGCGATCAAACAGGCAACGGCCTCGGGGCATGGTTCAATTGGCTGCGCAGTTCGCCAGACACCAACCTGCGTGAAGTCCGGGAAAAACTCGCCACCGCCGTCCGCACTGAAAAAACCATCACACCGCAGGAACCAGCATCAAGCCCGATCGCCAAGCCCATTATGGCGAAACCTGTGCTCGCGAAATCGGCCATCGCACAAGCGGCCCTTGCCAAACCTGTGACCGCCCATCCTGCCGTCGCCATGCCCGCCGCGCCTAAAAAATCATCCAACATGGCGATCATCTGCGGGCTCGTCACTGCAATCTTGGTGGTCGGAGCCCTCGGCTGGGTGCTATCTCGTCAGCAAACCGCCACCGCGCAAGAAACCGCGAACGGGCCGCCACCGTCTCCCGTTTCACAAGTCAATCAACGCGCCGAAGCGCTGAAAAATGAGGCCCTTGAAGCGAATCGGGTGCGGGATGAGCGACTCGCAAGCCAAACGGCAGCCATCGAAAAACGTGGCGGCGTCTTTTCCATCGACGAGCGAGAACTGCTGGAATTGAAAAAAGGAGAGTCCGTGGACTTCAGCGGAAAGATCGAGAAAATCGTGGCATCACAATCCGGTGCCACGCTTTTTCTCTACTTCTCGCAAACGCCGACTGCTGACGAACCATGCGCAGCCATCTCCCTGAAAAGAGCCCCAGACATCGACCGCGCAGGCCTCGAGTCCTACATCGGCAAAGTCATCAAAGTCAGCGGCAAAGTCGCCGTAGTGCACGGGCGTCCTCAAATCACCATCGCAAGCCACTCAGACATTCAGCCTGTGGAGTGAGCTCGTGGTGGATTCACACGCGGATCGCCCCGTGCCACAAATGGCCTTGCCAAATCGAGCCGCTCGCGACTAGCAACGGCACAACAAAAAGCGCCTGTAGCTCAGATGGATAGAGCATCCGCCTTCTAAGCGGACGGTCACTGGTTCGAATCCAGTCAGGCGCGCCATTTCCAGCGCGAATCACCCGCCACGAAAAACCTCAATCCGTAGCAGACATTGTGCGGGAAATGAGCTAGGGAAATCCCAATGTCTGGGAGTGATGAACAAAAAGCCGGTATGAGCGACGAGGTTTTGGCGCAAGCCTACGCCAAAACACGCAAGAGCCTGATTGCACGGCTCGACAATTGGGAAGACCAAAAAACCTGGGACGAGTTCTACAAAACCTACTGGCGGCTCATTTACTCGGTGGCCATAAAAGCCGGACTGCGCAACGAGGAAGCCTTCGACTGCGTGCAGGAAACGATCCTCTCCATCGCCAAGCAGAGCAAAAAAAACCTCTACGATCCCGAGCAAGGATCGTTCAAAACCTGGCTGATGAACATGACGCGCTGGCGCATCAACGACCAGTTCCGCAAGCGCAAAAAAGACACGGCGATGGTCATCGGCGAATGGGAAAATGACCGCAAAACCGCTGTGATCGACCGCGTGGAAGATCCCGCCGGAGAAACCTTGCCGCGGCTGTGGGAAGCGGAGTGGAAGAAGAACTTGGCCGATGCCGCGCTGGTCCGCGTGAAAGCCCAAGTCTCGCCGAAGCAATACCAAATTTTCGATTGTTACGTGATCAAGCAGTGGGACGCGCAAGAAGTGCAAGCGAAGCTCAACGTCAGCATGGCTCAGGTTTACCTCGCGAAGCACCGCGTGGGCAGCATTTTCAGGCGCGAGTTGAGCAAACTCGAGGATGACGAAGATGCTGTCTAATTCACGCCCCCATCCCACGATTCCCGATCACGAGGTGCTGCGAAAAATCGGCGGCGGAGCCTACGGCGAAGTGTGGCTGGCCCGTGGTGTGACCGGGGCTCTGCGCGCGGTCAAAGTCGTGCGGCGCGAGGATTTTGAGGACGAGCGGGGATTCGAGCGCGAGTTTGAAGGGATTCTCAAGTTTGAGCCGATCTCGCGGGACCACCCAGCGCTGGTCAATATCCTTCACGTCGGCCGCAGCCTGGATGGGCAGGCATTTTACTACTACGTGATGGAGCTGGGCGACGACGCCAGCACCGGCCGCGAGATCAACCCGGTCGAATACGAGCCGCGCACCTTGCGCAGTGACCAACCGCAGGTGACAGGCAAGCGCTGGGAAATCGACGAATGCATCGACGTGGGCTTGCGGCTGGCGGAGGCGCTCGGTCACCTCCACGATCTCGGATTGGCGCACCGCGATGTGAAGCCGTCCAATATCATCTTCGTCAATGGCCGCGCCAAGCTGGCGGACATCGGGCTGGTGGCGGCGCGCGGGCAGCGAACATTTGTCGGCACCGAGGGGTTTGTCCCGCCAGAAGGACCGGGCAGCACGCAGGCGGACATCTACAGCCTGGGCAAGGTGCTTTACGAAATGGCCACCGGCAAAGACCGCATGGACTTTCCCGAGCTGCCGGAGGAAATGCCGGTAGGCGCAGGCCGCCAGCGCTGGCTAGAACTCAACCGCGTGATCTGCGACATCTGCGAACCGCGCGTTTCCAAACGGGAAATCACCACCGCCGCAGAACTGGCCGCCGCCCTCCGCCGCATCCAATGCGGAAAAACTGCGCAACGCAGCATGTCCGCCGTTTGGCTCGCCAGCATCGTGCTTCTGGCCTTTGCGGGATGGGCTGGCTGGCAGACGTTTCAAGACCGCGCCTGGGCTGCTGGCCCAAGCACGCCGCCCCCGGTAACCGAGCCACCACCCGCCATGCTGCGCGTTTTTAGCACGCCCGAGGGAGCTGACTTGCTCGATGCCAATGGCGTCGTAATCGGCACCACCCCCACGCCTACCATCACCGCGAAGGTCGGCGAGGAAGTCGTCTTCACGCTCGATAAACGCGGCTACCGCAAGCTCGAAGTGCGCGCCACCGTCACCGCAGCCGCCGTTTCGGAGCCGATGGTGATTTCCGGGCAATTGCAGTTTTTCAGCCCGCCACAGACGGGCGAGCCTTGGAACGACCACCTCGGCACTCGATATTTGCCGCTCAACGATCAACACATCAGCTCCGGCTTCGTCACCGCCAGCGAGTGGGAAAAATTCGCCAAAACCGCGCCGGAACTTGCAAAGAACTCGGAAATCATCAGCCACTCGCAAGACGGCGAATCCGTAAAAATCGCGCTCGCGACACGCCCCGCTGCTGAAGCATTTGCCAGATGGCTGCGCGAGGGAGCCATCAAGGAAGGCTACCTCGGTCACAAACACGAGGTCCGCGCACAAAGGCAAACCACCTTCCAAAATCCCGACATCAGCGCGCGCGCACTCAGCGAAAATCTCCGCCCATTCCGCATCAAAATCCGCAAGGTCAGCCTCGGAAACTTGCTTCTCACCAGCCAGCCGCCCGGCGCGGAAGTTTACATCGACGGCGACTTCGTCGGCATGACGGATGAAGCGCTCAAAATCCCCGATCTCAGACCCAAATCATTCAACCTCGTGCTCGTGCTGGAAGGCTACAAGCCATTCGAAAAAACCATCACCATTTCCGAAGGCAGAACTCTCGAACAAGCCTACGTGCTCGAACAAAACGAAGGCGTCGTTTTTGGCCGCCCATGGCAAAACGGGCTCAAGATGCGCTTCGTACCCGTCGGCACGGAATTGATGATTTCCGTCTGGGAAACTCGCGTCAGTGATTACGCGCTGTTCCTCGCGGAAAGTGGTCACCCGAGTCCTCCGGTGCCGCCATTTCCGCAAGAGCCGGATCACCCGGTGATCAATGTTTCCCGCGATGACGCCCGTGCGTTCTGCAAGTGGCTCACGCTCCGCGAGCGCAAAGAAGAACGCATCACCCGCTCTCACGAATACCGTCTGCCTACGGATCTGGAATGGAGCGCGCTGGCCGGTCTCACCGAAATCGAGGGGATCAGCCCCGGCTCGCGTTTCACCTACTCCCAACCCGTTTTCCCGTGGGGAGCGACCTTCCCCGACAATCAAAAAATCGGCAATTTCGCCGACATGGCAGCCGCTCGCACGCCCGACTTCACCACCGCGCGCACCATTATCGGCTACGACGACGGCTTCAGCCACACTTCACCGGTCGGCTCCTTCGGCAGTAATGAACTCGGGCTTTTCGACATCAGCGGCAACGCTCAGGAATGGGTGGATGACGATTATTCGAAGCTCGGCGACAACCTGCTCGGCGTGTTGCGCGGCGGCGGCTGGAATACTTACCAATACGAGCAGCTCTACATTGGTGCGCGCAATGCCGTGCCGCCCGACTACCGCGATGCCTTTTACGGCTTTCGCGTGGTGCTCGCCAAGATCCCACCGAGCCTGGAGTGAGGCGTGTGGCGGCGCTTTGTAACCGCCAAGCCCATTCGCGTACGGATTTGCCCCTTGATCAAGCCGCCGCACCAAGGTTTCCCTCTCCGCGCCATGAACGAACGCAAGACTCTCGATGAACGCCAGCAAATGACCGACCTGGAGCGACTCCGCCATTCCAGCGCCCACGTCATGGCCACCGCCATCCTGCGCATTTGGCCAGACGCTCAATTCGCTTACGGCCCGCCCATCGAGAACGGATTTTATTACGACTTCGAAATGAAGCACCGCATCACACCGGACGATTTCCAGAAAATCGAAGCCGAGATGCGCGCCGTCGCGAAAGAAAACCAGAAGTTCGATTACAAGGCGATTTCCCGCGAGGAAGCGAAAGCCATGGCCGCATCCGGTCGCCTCGGCGGACTCACCGAGCGCCCCGGCAATCCATCCCGTTTCAAACTCGACCTGATCGACAAAATTCCAGATGGCGAACAAATCTCCTGTTTCCAAAATGGCGATTTCATCGACCTCTGCGCAGGCCCACATGTCGGCTACACGTCCAAGTGCAAAAACGTCAAACTGATGTCCGTTTCCTCGTCCTTCTATCTCGGCGACGAGAAAAAAGGCCAGCTCCAACGGCTTTACGGCACCGCCTTCGAGAGCAAGGAACTGCTGGAAGAACACCTCAATCGCCTCGAAGAAGCCAAAAAACGCGACCACCGCCGCCTCGGCCGCGAGTTGGGACTTTTCCACATCGATGAAATGGTCGGCCAAGGCCTCATCCTGTGGAAACCGAAAGGCGCACTCGTCCGCCGCTCGCTGCAAGAATTCATCACCGAAGAACTCGACAAGCAGGGTTACAGCCAAGTTTTCACCCCGCACATCGGCAAACTCGACCTCTACCGCACGTCCGGCCATTTCCCCTACTACCAAGAAAGCCAATTCCCGGCGATTCCTGAGCGGGATGTGCTGGAAAAACTCGCCGACGAGGACGCCACCTGCGCCACCCTGATCAACGGTCTCTCAGACGGCACGTTCGAGGGCTACCTGCTCAAGCCGATGAATTGCCCGCACCACATCAAGATTTTCGCGAGCGATCATCATTCCTACCGCGATCTGCCGGTGCGCCTCGCCGAGTTCGGCACGGTTTACCGCTGGGAGCAATCCGGCGAGCTGGGTGGCATGACCCGCGTCCGCGGCTTTACCCAAGACGACGCCCACCTTTTCTGCACGCCCGACCAAGTCGCCGCCGAAGTCACTGGCTGCCTCGATCTGGTGAAAAAAGTGCTCTTCACCCTCGGCATGCACGAGTATCGCGTCCGCCTTTCCCTGCGCGATCCCGAGAGCGATAAATACGTCGGTTCTTCTGAAAACTGGGACAAAGCGGAAGCCGCGCTGCGCGAAGCGGTGCTGACGCTCGGCGTGGAATACACCGAAGAACTCGGCGAAGCGGCGTTCTACGGTCCGAAAATCGACTTTGTAGTGAAAGACGTGATCGGCCGCGATTGGCAGCTCGGCACGGTGCAAGTGGACTACAATCTGCCGGTGCGCTTCGGCC
The DNA here is from genome assembly GCA_041740475.1 of Akkermansiaceae bacterium. Classification (GTDB taxonomy): domain Bacteria; phylum Verrucomicrobiota; class Verrucomicrobiia; order Verrucomicrobiales; family Akkermansiaceae; genus Luteolibacter. The sequence continues at coordinate 7,231 of JBGSLX010000113.1, forward strand.
TCAGCTACGTCGGCGCGGATAACCAGCCGCACGTGCCCGTCATGATCCACCGCGCGCCGTTTGGCTCGAGGGAGCGTTTCACCGGCCTGCTGATCGAGCATTTCGAAGGGAAATTCCCAACTTGGCTCGCTCCCGAACAAGTCCGCATCCTGCCGATTTCCGAGAAAACTCTCGAACACGCAGATGCCGCCGCCACCAAGCTTGCGAACCTCGGCGTGCGCCTAACCGTGGACCGCACCAGCGACAAAATCGGTGCAAAAATTCGCAACGCCCGCCTCGAACGCGTGCCCTACATGCTCGTCATCGGCCAACGCGAAGCCGACGAAGGCACCGTCTCCGTCCGTCACCGCGACAAAGACGACCTCGGCGCTAAACCGCTCGAAGATTTCATCGCCGAGATCACGAACGAGATCAAAAGCCGGAGTTTGTAGTCATTTCCGCCCGCAACGGTAAGGATAGGCCTCTTCACTGACGATACGGGAACCAGCGTCCATCGGAATTCCCTGACCGCGTATCGCGAGTTCGCGTTCGCGCATGGCATCTAGCATGCGCAGTTTTTCAGCAATGGGCAGAGCGGCTAAATTCTGGCGATGAGCGCGTTTGCTTTCGATGATGTGCTGGAGGTCAAAGGTCATGGAGTGTCGCTTAGGAATAGAGTTTCGAAGCGCTGCCAAGCGGCTTGTAGATTGTGGCGTAGAACAATGTCCTGAAACCGCCCGATGTCGAGCGCTCCGGCCTCGATGAAATGGAGAAGTCTGGCTTTGTCTTTTGCCCGACTCGTTTGCAACGCAATGGCCGCGAGGTGTTCGGCGGTGAATACACGAGCTAGAATGCCATCGACATCGCAGTTGACCCCTTGTTCGAGAGCCTCCTCAACCAAGGGATTGACTGGAGGTAGGAACTGGACTGGCCAACCGTTGATGATGATGTATTCCCCATCCATCACACAGCCCCTCGCCTTCAGATAATCGAAAATGCGTTGCGGGCTGATCAGAAAACTTCCCGGCTCAGGCTGGAAACTCACAAAGATATCCACATCCAGCGTCGCAACCGGTTCCATATAGAACGTCGCTCCTACTGCGCCGCCTATGGCGTAATTTTCGATTATACCATTGGACTGCATCTCATTGATCGTGGCAATCACTTCATAGATTTTCATGCAGAGATGCAGACTAATGGATCGGTATATCAGAAAAAGGCAAAAGTTTCCTACAACAGCCACCGCGACAAAGACGACCTCGGTGCCAAACCGCTCGACGAGTTCATCGCCGAGATCACGAACGAGATCGAAAGCCGGAGTTTGTAGCAATCTGCCGATTAATTGCCAAATTCGGCAATCTCATTCTTGACCGTTGGGTGTCGCGATTGTCATGTTGTTTCGTGATTCGCAGCTTCGGCGACAAACCATCCGAGATGATTTTCCACGGCGAGCGCTCAAGCAAACTGCCACCCGACATCCAGTCACGCGCTAACATGAAACTGTTCCGCATTGATCAGGCCACACAATTGGAGCAGCTCGCGCTGCCTCCGTCCAATCGGCTCCGAGGCCTTGGTGGGCAACCTCAAAGGGTTCTGGAGCATCCGTATCAACCAGCAATGGCGCATCATTTTCCGCTGGGATGCTGGCGACGCCTTCGACGTGAAAATTACCGACTACCACTGAACGTGATGAAAACCAAAACCGACCCGATTCCTTTGCTCAACTACTTCGCCGAAACACTGCGCGAAACACTCGATGAGTGGCATGAATCTCAAATCGAGATCTCTAGGGCGACTGGCATCCCGCCTTCGCACCTCAGCCAGATGAAGTCGGGCAAACGCCGCTGCACTCCCGAATACGATCTGCGATTGAGCCGCTACTTCGGCATTGATGCGGGCTACTGGATGCGCCTGCAATTGTCCTACGAGCTTCAGCGTGCCGAGCGCGAAAACTACGAAGCGATCCAGCACATCCGCAAAGCATCCGCACCAGCAGCATAAACGTAAACACACTCCCATCGCGGCTGGTGAATCGACTGAACCGAGCGGCGGCTTGAAGCCGCCTGTGCGATTCATGGCGTCTGGAAAACGCCACTCCCCCAAACTGCAAATTCGAAAAATATGCGCAGTTTTACTCATTGTCTGAACGCAGCTCCGTAGGTATTACGCCCATGCTATGGTTAAAACTATTCTTACGACCCTCCTCGCAACCGGCAGTTTCTTGGCCTCCGCCAACGCCGCCGTGATTCAACTCGACCTCCGTGGAAAAGCCGGTAACGGCCTACTCTCCGGCAACGAAAACGGTACCGTCGTCGGCGGTCCGTTCACTGGTGGTGAATTTGGCTCCGGCATCTTCTATGATGATGTCGATAACATCCTCACCTTGAACTTCACTTGGGCCACCGCGTCCGGATTCACTGGCTTGAGTGGCAATGCCACCGCAGGCCACATCCACGGGCCTACCGCAGACAGCAACGCAGCCGCATTCCTGAATAACATCGGCGTGCTGTTTGGCTTGGATAGCGGCCCGACTTGGAACAACAACGCCACCACTGGCGGCGTGACTGGCCGGACCATTACGCTCACCGAAACCCAAGAGCAACAGCTACTCGCCGGTCGTTTCTACGTGAACATCCACACTAGTGCCAACCCTGGCGGTGAAATCCGTGGCAACATCATCCCTGAGCCGTCCATGGCGCTGCTTTCATTGCTGGGCTGCGCGGGCATGATCGTTCGTCGTCGTCGCTAAACTTCACCCATTCAGAACCATTATCATCCTCCTCACCCACCGTGGTGAGGGGGATTTTTGGTCTTTGGCCCTCGTACTGACGCTCGATCACCTTCGGGAAAAATTCGGCCTGTGAGTATGGGTCGTTTTGGTTTTCACTCCCGCCCGTGGATTTTTCGACTCTCATCACCAAACGCCGCGAACGCTTTTCCGAACTGGAAGAAGCGGTCGGAGATCCAGAATTGTTCTCGGATCCGAAACGCGCGACCTCGCTGCTGCGCGAACATCGCCAACTCAAGCAAACCCTCGAACTGTGGGAAAATCTCGAAGACACCCGACGTCAGCTCGCTGATAACCAACAGCTTGCAAAGTCCGATGACGCGGAATTTTCCGCCATGGCCGCCGAGGAAATCCCGGTTCTGGAGGCATCCATCGCGGAGCTCGCAGACGACCTGCAATACGCGCTTCTTCCCGCCGACCCGAATGAGGATCGCGATGCCTTGCTGGAAATCCGCGCCGGAGCGGGTGGCGATGAAGCCTCGCTGTTTGCGGCTGAGCTGATGCGCGCCTACCAGCGCTACTCCGAGCTGCGCGGCTGGAAGTGCGAGCATTTGGAGAGCAGCCCCTCGGAAGTGGGCGGCTTCAAGGAGGTGATTCTCAAAATCACCGGCGAAGAGGTTTTTCGCTACCTCAAGTATGAATCCGGCGTTCACCGCGTCCAGCGTGTGCCCGCCACCGAGACCCAAGGCCGCGTCCATACTTCCACCATCACCGTGGCGGTTCTGCCAGAAGCGGAAGAAGTGGACGTAGAACTCCGGGCTGACGACCTCCGCATCGAAGTCTGTCGCGCAGGCGGCGCGGGCGGTCAGCACGTCAACCGCACGGAATCTGCGGTGCAAATTTTCCACCTTCCCACCGGCATCTACGTCCGCTGCGAGGAAGGGCGCTCCCAGATCAAAAACAAGGAACTCGCGCTGCAAATCCTCCGCTCGAAACTCTACGAGCAAAAACTTCGCGACCAACAAGAAGCCTATTCATCGCACCGCCGCTCGCTAATCGGCTCGGGCGACCGCTCCGAAAAAATCCGCACCTACAACTTCCCGCAGTCGCGCGTGACCGACCACCGCATTGGCCTGACTTCACACAATCTAACGGGCGTGATGGCGGGTGATTTCTCGGAATTCACCGGCGCGCTGCAAAAAGCCGAGATGGCCGAGCGGCTCGCTGAGGCTTGAGCTTTCCGGGCGCGCCGACGACCTCGTCGGCATTTTATGAGTAAGCCAACGAGGACGTTGGCGTTCCCAGGTGCGGCGGCATTTGATTTATAGGCCAACGAGGACGTTGGCGTTCCCAGAGACGTTGGCGTTCCCGGGCACCAATCGCAGGTCTGCTTTGTATGGAAGCGCGTGAACTTGAATACGATTTTTAGAATCCGCCGTTGCGATGCGTTTCCCCGCTGGGGTGGGTGGGACGAGCCACAGACCACCAGAGGGAATGGCGATAGTGTCGGCGATTTTGACGCGAATGACCTTATCGCTGAGCGCGTGGATGCGGAAATGAAGTGGCCCGTAACGCGTTGGCAAATTTTTCACTGAGAAGCTATAGAGGCCTCTGATCCAGTCCCACGGGATCCCGGAGGCCAGCACCAGCGAGGAGTCGTGCTCGCGCTCGGCGGCCACCATGGAGGTCAGCGAGAGGATGTATTCGGCGGCGATCCATGTGTGCGGCACATCGCCGAGATGGCCGGGCGAGCGTGGGTCTTTCCATGTGATTTCTGGCCACTGATTCCATGCGGTCGGTCGGCGGTCTTGCAGGAAAAAATCGAGCAACTCGTTGGCAATATCACGTTTTCCGAGCCGCACGCAGGCACCGATGATGCGGATTTCATAGGCGCTGTAGTTGTTCCAATGAGCCTCGGGATCGAGGCGGCGGCGGTAACCTTCGAGATAGGTGGAGAGCGTGGCCTCGAGCGGCACGGCGGGCAGCGCATCTGCGAAATCGAGCAAGCCGACGGCATTGGCGGTGGCCGTGGGATCGAAGTCCGCCCACTCGACTGAGCCGGGGATGTAGTTGAGGTTTTTCGCAGCGATCACTTGATCGAGCGAGGACAGCAGATCGCGTTGAAAATCGTCCGCTTCTTTGCGCCAACGCTTGGCATCCTCCGGAAAACCTGCGACCTGCGCGAGGTCAGCGGCGGCTTGCAAACCGCGCACGCCCCAAAAGTCGTCCCAATACGAATGCACCGGATGCGCGAGGTAGCCTTCGTGACTGGCGGACTCTGGCAGCAGACCGAAACAAGCGGATTTTTCGCCGCTGCGGTAGGCTTTCGTCATGCGTTGCGCGCGCAGTTCGATCAAAAACTCCGCAGCCAAACGGGCGTGGGGGAATAGTGTTCCGAGAAATTTCCGATCTAGTGTTTCTCGGAAAACCTCGCGGATGCCCCACAAAAATTGCCCGTGACTGTCGTGCTCGACCAGCCAGTCGATGCCATCGCGATCCACCACGCAGGGCACAAATCCATCGTCGCGCTGGAACTGCGCATACCAGCAAATGAACTCATCGAGCGCCTGCGGCAGGCCGACTTTCGTGAGCGCCGCGCCCATGATCACACAGTCCCGCACCCATGAGCGGGTGTAGCGGCGCGGACCGGGCTGGATCGCTGGACCATCGCGATTGATCAGGATGTGGCCAGCGGCGGTGCGCAGGCAGTCGAATGCCGGTTTTGCGCAGTTCGGAACTTGCCACTTCACCTCGCTAAGTCTGCGTTGCCAAGATGCGACGGCTTGATCCCTGCTGCTCCCGGATAATTTCGCGTGCTCCTCAAAATACGGGACCGAGACGGTGACTTCGAGCGATGTGGCGTTTGCCGGGAGATCCCAAACCATCACGGCAGATGCCAAACCCGTCTCGTCCTCGACAGTTTGCGCCGCAGGAACTGCACCCTGCGAGAGAACGCCCAAAACCCCGCCTTCCGCGAACGTCGCTGCACCCATCGCAACGGGCCGTGGTGATGTCAAAATCCGCCGTTCATTCACCCGCATTTCGTCCTTGCCGCAAGACACCGCCGTGATCGGGCTGTGGCCGCCGAGATTGCGAAAGGCTTGCCACGGTGGATTGACCTGAAATGGCCGCACAGCCAGCGCCAAGCGCATGCCAGCGTGCCGACCCGTCACTTTCAAGCGGTAGGTCACGTGCAAGGTGAGTTTGTCGCGTTTGCCGTCCACCCACGGCAGAATTTCTAAGCGCAGTCGGGGGGCTTTCCATCGGACCGATGGCACGGGAGCTCCTTGTTCCTCCATCTCGCACGAGGTTTTCACATCGGCCCAAGTGAGGATTCGCGAGCCGATGAGAATGAAAGGTTCCAGAGAAAACCCGCCTTCATCCACCTCGACCATGCCTTCTTCATTGATCAAGGCGCGGCGTTTGCCAGCAGGGCTGCCGATGGGCGTCCAGTAGGATTGCACGCGATGCCAATACTGCGGATGCCAGCCACGCGGAAAATCCGCCGCCACCGCGTGCAGGAACTCGTTGGGCGTGGTCGAAAAGGCGTCGGGCTTCAGTTCGATCTGGCGGATCGCAGCGGACGCGGCGTTGCTGAAACGAATGCGCAAGTGGCGCGCTTCGGCACGGTGCGCGGAAATGTGGCTCATTTTTCCCAACGCACGCGGAATCTCCCGCAGAAGTGTCCACTTTTCGCCATCATCAGAAAGCTCCACCGTGCAGCGGGTGGGCCATTCATCCGGCCAGTGAATGACCAGTCCGCCAAAGCGCAGGCTGCGCCGGAAGTCGATGGCCCAACAAGGAGACTCGTCGTCCACTGCCGCGCGCCAGCCCGCTAGGTCAGGAGAAATCGCCGCTTCTGGCGGATAGCCATCCGCGTGACTGGAAGCGTGCACGGAATGAGGCAGGCTCAATGTTTGATCCTCCAGCGAGGCATGGGATAGCTCCAAGGTTCCGCGTCCTCCTGGACCAGCCGCGATGACGATTTCCACCGCCTCCACTTCTGAGGGCGCGCCGCCGCCCGCCGGTCCCCAAGCGAAGGGAAAGGCCCGCTCGTTGAAAGAAAAGTCCGTCCATGTTGTGGGCAGTGGGAAATCTTGGCGCAAGTGCCGCCAGACATTCAACCCACCGGGAGAGGCGACCTTGAACTCGAAATGGTTCGGCGGTCCCTTACCGCGCATTTGGAAACCGATTTCAAACGTGTTCGGCAGCGTGAGCGGAATCGCCCGGCGCATGACGACGAACCCGCCGCCGCCGTGAAAATCATAGTCAAGACGCACGCCGAGTGTTCCGTCCGGTGCGGTGACGGGCGTCAATGAACCCTGCGCATTTCCCGAGGCAAAGACCTGCCATTCTTCGCTGGTTTCAAATAACGATGAGAAGTCCATGGGGGTGCTTTTTTGCCGATTTCTAGGGGGCCATCAGATCGCCTCGACGCGAACGATCACTTCCATCTTCTCAAACGCGCCAGACGGCCCGTCCCAAGAACCGGAGATGGGCGCGGCTTTTTCCTGCTCGCGAGTGACGGCCACCGGCACGTGTTCTGGACCCGCCATTTTGTGATTGGTGGGATCGAAGCCGCGCCAGCCTGCGCCCGGCAGATAAATTTCTGTCCAAGCATGAGTCGCGCCATGTTGACCGGCTTCCATCTGGATGTAGCCCGTCACGAAGCGCGCGGCGAAGCCGAGGTGGCGCGCGGCTTCCATCATCAGCACGGCGTAATCGCGGCACGATCCGGTGCCCAGCCGCAAACTTTCGCACGGCAACTGCACGCCGTATTCTTCCCGCCACTTGTATTCCAGCGTCTCGAAAATCGCGGTGTTGAGGTTTTTTAACAGCTCAAGGGTGTTGATGAGCGTGCCTGGCTGATAAACGCGCCGCAGCCATGTTCTGAGCACTGGCCCATCATGCGGGTAACTCGGAATCCGAAAAGGAATGAGGTCGATTTGCTCGTCCGCCTCATATTCAAACGGATAATCCTGCGCCAGTGCGAAGATGCCGCACTCTCTCATCCGTTCCTCGGCCAAATCCACGATGAGATCGCTATGAATTCGCAACAGCGCGGACGGCTCGTGAAACTGGATCATAGCAATCGAGTTGCTGTGAACGTCACGCACCCACTCGATGGATGACGCTGGCGTGGCTTCCGATGACGCGCAAACGATCCGCAAATCATGGTCTTCCCGCGGCCGCATGAGGACGCGATGCACGCCGAAATGCACCGGTTCGCTGTAATGATACTCAGTGGTGTGAATGATGCGCAGGCGAGGATTCATGGTGAGATGGGGGAAATATGAGGCTGCTTGGATGACGGGCGATGGCTCGGAATAGGAACCGCTAGCGCAAAATGTCAAACCCTAGAACGGTGAGCTTGCTCAGGGCTTCCGCACGAAAGTCAGTCCCGGATCGCTGCGCGGACCGCCTGCCAGCACGAAGCTCATTTTGGTGTCGTCCTCAAATTTCACCTCGCCGACCATCTGCGAGTCTTCCGCTTTGAGAACCAGCAAGTTCGCATCATAAATGCCGAACTCGCCATTGAGCTTGCCGTTGTTTTCGGTTTTGTCGAAGGCCCAACTGAAGGCTCCTTCTTTGGTCATTATAAGCGTGATGGTGCCATCGTCGGCCACTTTGCTGACCCAGGTGCCGACGAGCTTGTCCGGATTGACTGGCACGGGCGGTGGCAGATCCGCCGCGGGTTCTTCTTCGCTATTGATCGAGTCGCGCAGCAAATCCCGGAGACCGACCGAGACGATGTCGGTGGGCTCAAGTTTCGCGGAGCGCTCAAAAAGTTCGAGCGATTGCTCCAAGTGGCCAAGCACGAGGTAATGATATCCGAGTAGGAAATTCGCAGCGGCAGAATCTGGGTTCGCCTGTTGGTGATCCTCAAGTTTGCGCAGCAACTGCGTGTATGCGTCCTGTGTCGCGAACAGTCCGGTCATGGTGGTCCAGTCCCAGCCGGGACCAGAAGCGAGGATCGGATTGAGCACGCCCGCCGCATCGTTGAAGCGACCCATGGCGAAAAATACCAACGCGCGGAACTCATGCATCACCGGATCGCCGGGGACTGCGGAAATGGCGGTATCCACGGCCTTGAGCGCGGCGGGGAAGTCGCCGCTTTTGAAGGATTGCAGAGCGGTTTCCATCGCCGCTTCCGCCTTGCTGGAGGCGGCGGCTTCAGTCGCTTCGTCACCCGGTGGGAACTCGGCAGCGACCACCGAGATCGGCGCGGTGTAATTGATGATGGTGGTGCCCGCGCTGTTCACCACGGGAGGAGCTGGGAAGGGGTTGCGGAAATTTTGGCAGCCGGAGTTAAATATCCAGTTGCCCATGCTCCAAGCTGCGACGCCCCAGACGAAGCCGTTGGAGAAACCCGAGCGGCGGCATTTGTGGCTCCAGCCGTGGTTCCATGAGCCGTGATGCCAGTGATGGTGGTGGCGACTGCTCCACCACGGGCGGCTGCCCCAATAGTTCGGGCGGTAGCTCCAGCTCGGGCTGTTCCAGACGTTGTTGTTGATGTTGATATTGTTGTTGTTGAAATTTCCGCCACCCGGGCGGTTGCTCGGACGATCCCAATTCCCCCAATTGCCCCACTCATTGCCCCAGCCGGGACGATTTCCGGGGCGGTTGCCCGGACGGTTGTTGATGTCGAAATCCGGACGCGTGATGCCTCCAGGACGGTTCAGCCCACCACCGTCAGGGCGGCTGATTCCGGGGCGCGTGATGCCATCTGGCAGAGGAACTGCACCGCCGGGGCGGTTGATTCCGGGAAAAGTCGAGCCGCTACCCGGGCGGGAAAGGTCTGGTCTCGAGAGGTTCGGCCGCTCATTAGGACGTGGAAAATTGACGTTTCCCGGCAAGGTGACCGGGCGCTCAATCGGACGTGTGCCGGGCCGCAATTCGGGTCGAGCAGTCGGCAGAGAATCGGGTCGTGAGATGGGCCGATTGCCCGGACGAGAGGGCGGACGCTCAATCGCGGGTCGATTCGCAGGCAGTTGTGTGGGGCGCTGAACGGATGGGCGCTGTGCTGGCAGTTGTGCGGGACGTTGAACGGATGGGCGCTGTGCTGGCAGTTGTGCGGG
>JBGSLX010000114.1:0-2163 GCA_041740475.1 Akkermansiaceae bacterium
CGTTTCCCTCTGCAAACGCCGCGGCTTCATTTTCCAAGCTGGCGAACTCTACGGCGGTCTCAACGGCTGCTGGGACTACGGCCCGCTCGGCGCGGAACTCAAACGCAATCTCAAGGACTTTTGGTGGCGCAAAACCGTGCAGGAACGTGATGACGTGCTCGGCATGGACGGCTCGATTCTGACAATGGAGCAGGTGCTCGTTTCCTCCGGCCACGTCGGCGGATTCGCGGACCCGATGTGTGAGTGCCCATTGACGAAGCAACGCCTGCGCGCTGACCAAATTCCTCAAGCAGAACCGGGAATCGAATACACGTTTCATGGCGCGCGCGACCTAGAAAGTGGAAAAGTGACTGAAAAACAAATCACTATCCTCATTCCAAATGGGAAACAGGAGATGGATCGTTCCGCCCAAAAGATTGCTATTCAGTATTATAGAGAGCTTTTTGGTAAAAACTCAAAACCCACATTGGGAACCAAAGATGGACCACTGGGGTTGCCGGATGAGGCATATACCTATCAACCGGGCCCACGTGAGAACGGGCAATACAACCCGGAAAATGGAGTGCTACTTTCAGAACCAAGGATGTTTAACCTGATGCTTAAGACAAACTTCGGTGCCACCGGCGAACAAATCGCCTATTTGCGCCCCGAGACCGCGCAGTCCATTTTCGTGCAATACAAGAACGTGCTGGATTCCAACCGGATCAAGCTGCCGTTCGGCATCGCGCAGGTCGGCAAATCGTTCCGCAATGAAATCAATCCGCGCAATTTCACCTTCCGCTCGCGCGAGTTTGAACAAATGGAAATCGAATACTTCTGTCACCCGGACGATGGCATGCGCCTGACCGATGAGTGGCTGGAAACGCGGCTCTCGTTTTACGAAGAAATCGGCATTCCGCGCGAAAAACTCCACATTCTCGATGTTCCGGACGGCGAAAGGGCGTTTTACTCGAAAAGAACCTACGACATCGAATATGAGTTCCCCTTCGGCATTCAGGAACTGGAAGGTGTGGCCTACCGCACCGACTACGATCTGGGAGTGCACCAAAAAGGCGCGGGTAAGCCGCTGGAATACTTCGACGAAGAAACGAAGGAAAAGTTTCTCCCGCACGTGGTCGAGCCATCCGCAGGCTGTGACCGCACGGTGCTCGCGCTCATTTGCGAAGCCTTTGATGAAGAGCAACTTACCGATGAAAAGGGCAAAGAAGATGTGCGCACCGTCTTGCGCTTCAAGCCCACCATGGCACCGATCAAAGTGGGCATTTTCCCGCTGCTCAAAAAGAACGAAGAACAAGTGCGCATCGCCAAAGACATCCAGAAGCAGTTGCAGAAATGGATGACCGTTTTCTACGACGATGGCGGTGCCGTCGGTCGCCGCTACCGCCGCCAAGACGAGGTGGGAACGCCATTCTGCGTGACGATTGATTTCGATACTCTCGGTGAGTCTGGCGAGGAGCTCAAAGACACCATCACCATCCGTCACCGGGATTCAATGGCTCAAGAGCGGATGAAAATCGCCGCCTTATTGCCCTGGCTGCTTGAGCGTGTGCGCTGATTGATTGGCTGCGGATTCTCGGACACATTGAGCTGACTTTTTGATACACACTTTTCGTCCTTTTTGGGTGTGGTTTCCTGCTCTTGATAGACGTGAGTGACACTAATAATCAGCGAAGTAGAAGTTTAAACAGCATTCCAGTTCGCGAGGCGGCACGGTGAAACCCGCATGGGGTTATCCACACAAGCGTCAAGTTTTGTGGAGTCCTTGCTCGGTCAATGTCGCTATGCATAAGGGGTTTAAAACCCTTCTTTTATTGAGTTATGCACCTTCATTTCCTGCTGTGACATGCATGACACAACCGTCTCCTGTGACGAGTATGTCATCCGCGCAACATGGCCTTGCTGGCAATGCTTGGCATGACCGTTTCTGCATCTCTCTTCAATTCACTCGATGTTTTGTGACAAGACCGAAGCAAGTAATGATGCGTGCTTATTAGGTAGTGGTCATTCCGTAGAAAAGAGATTCACCAGCAGCTGGTCCTTTTTCCTTACGCGCTGTCTTTTTCGACTACAGATGTGTGAGACGAAGCGTGACATAGTCGAATGGATCGACTACGGCAGCTAATACAGCTTTATCATACTTATGCTCCAGACTACCGCATTCCG
>JBGSLX010000115.1:0-1864 GCA_041740475.1 Akkermansiaceae bacterium
GGTGTCGGCTTTGGTTTTGTTGCCAGTGACGTCTTTCTCCCAAAGCTCGACCGCTTCCTTCGAGTGCTGGAGAATGAGTTTGCCATTCACGATGGACCAGAATTCGGGACGCACCGGACGCACCTTGCCGATGGACGCGGCGTATCCGCAATATCCGCCATAGGCCGGAGCGTAGCTGGCAGGCTTTTCGATGAACATTTTGCGATGCGTCGCCGTGGCGAAGTGGTAGGTGGCACCTTCATGCACAGCGGTGAACTCCGGACGGCCTTGGGCGGGTTTTTTGTCGGTGAAATAGACGACAGGATCGTAACCCTCTAGGGCTAGTCCTTTGGAATTTGTGTTCACGAGCCGCTTAGCCACTGCAGACGTATGTTCGTTCGATACAGAATGTGGCTCAGTCACAGAACAGGAAATCGATCCAAGAACGAGACTGAGGCCCGAGAGTGTTAAAAAGATTGTTTTCATTTATTTAAGAATTGGGGGAACGCATGTGAAAGACAGTTGTGTTAAGTGATGATAATCCATCGCAGTTTTAGACAATGTGAACTGGGTCATTCATGCGGTGAGTCGGCGAAAAAAGCATTTCGTTACAACAAATATTCAGAAGATGGGAATGAGATCCCTTAGAGCACAAGATTGCGGATCGATATCGCAAACAAAGTCATGAAATGCGGTTCACCTATACGAGATTCCTCAGCGAGGAAATGTCTCATAACATTGAGCCAGTCTTCTGAAATCGCTATCACATATGGCAAGCACACTGATGGGAGAGAATTGGATAACGCCGATAGATCATATATCTGAGAACACCTGTGCATTTCTCAAAGCCACTTCAGATTGAGGCTACGAGGAGAGCGCGTATTATGATGCGTGTGCCTAGAGCTGCGCGTGTTTAAAGCGAAATAAACGCTTCCCACAGATATTTTATAAAAAATTGAGCGGTGCATGTAATGTTTGGCGCGTTCGTTCGACTCAATGGGTGTAGAACATCCACAATCTCCCATAATCATGAATCATACGTCGAATTGTCCGACTGAATCCGGGTGTCCGGATCTTCCTCCACGTCGCCTGCTAGAAGGTCAAGTCGCTATCGTTACGGGTGCCAGCTCCGGCATCGGCAAGGCCATCGCGCTTTCGCTTGGTGCGGCTGGCGCGAAAGTATGCGTCAACTACGCTGGAAACGCTGCTGGTGCTGAGGAGGTGGTCGCCGCTATCATGGCGGAAGGTACCGAGGCCACGCTCTTTCGCGCGGATGTCTCTTGTGAAAGCGATGTGATGGCGATGTTCGCTCATGTCATTTCCACATTTGGTGCGGTGGATATTCTGGTGAACAACGCGGGCATGCAGGCAGACGCGAAGTTTGAGGAACTCACGCTTGCAAAGTGGCAACGGGTGCTCGACGTCAATCTGACTGGTCAGTTCCTCTGCGCGCGTGAAGCCGTCAGGAGCTTCAAGAGGCAGGGAGTCCGCCCGGAAATCTCAAATGCTGCCGGTAAGATCATATGCATTAGCAGCGTGCATGAAGTGATCCCGTGGGCAGGCCATGTGAATTATGCCGCCTCCAAGGGCGGGGTGATGTTGATGATGAAAAGTATCGCTCAAGAAGTCGCCGCAATGCGCATCCGAGTGAACTCAATTTGCCCAGGCGCGATCCGCACCCCGATCAATACCGCCGCTTGGGACACTCCGGAAAGCTATAATGAGTTACTCAAATTGATCCCTTACAAGCGCATCGGCGAAACCGTAGAGATTGGACGTGCGGCTGTGTGGCTCGCCAGTGACGATTCCGACTACATCAATGGAATCTCCCTATTCATCGACGGTGGAATGACGCTCTATCCAGGCTTTGATACAGGCGGTTAGT
>JBGSLX010000116.1:0-6973 GCA_041740475.1 Akkermansiaceae bacterium
GCCCTTCTTGCCCGTCTTCCCGAAGTCCACGAGGAGCGGAAGCGCCACGTCGCCGCCTGTGCGGCATTCCGCAAGGCGTTCGCCAATGGCTGAACCAACCGCCGCCATGGACACGGACACCCGCATTGAAGCGTTCCGCCAAACGGTGGAACGCCTCACCTTGATTCCCGGCCAACTGCAAACGCTGGCCATCATTCTCGCCCGCGCCGACGAGCTTCCCGGCATCATGGCGCGGTGCTCCTGCCGCCTCGATGCGGCACGGCTCAGGGATGAGCAAACCGCCATCGGCCACCCCCTCAGCCTGCGGCTCCGCCTGTCTCAGCTCGAAAGCGAGTTGCGGCAGGGATTTTCCGCCATCGGGGACCAACTTCGGGCGGCGATTGATGCCGCGACGGCGCACGTCACCACCGCTGTCGGCGGGCAGGATGCCGTAAAATCATTCCCGTTCGTCCGCCGTCACCTGGAGGAACTGGCGATGCACCGGACCATGCCGACCACCGCCAGCACCACAGGACGACTTGTATTCATCAGGTCGGCATGGCTGGCGATGGACGCCGCGATGGCATCCTTGGATGAAATCCGGTTCGATGTGCAGCAGCGGAGTTATGCGCGTTCAAGAGCCTGACAGCCGCCCGGTGGTCAGTATGCCTATTGTGCCACAGATTCCCAGACAAGCGTGTGGCGTGAATTAGCTATTGAGTAGAACCTGCCCGGTGGTTGCATCGTAGCGGTAGTTCACAATTTCGCCCGAAATGAGCAACCGCACCGCCGTTTCAATGGTTTCAATCGGAACGCTGAACCATTCCTTTGGCGTGTGGTAATTGCCCTGGGCATCGGTGACTTGGACCTTGGCCGTGGCGTGGTCGAAGAAGCGGTGAAGCAGGTTCTCCAGCTTTGGCAGATTCACGTTGTAGCACTGGAAGGTGCTCACCAGTGCGACGGGTGCCATGAGATAGGTCGGCTCGTTTGCTGCATTCTGGATCCGGCCCTCGATGCTGCGGCGGGCAAGGCCAATTTTGTAGAGATTCGGGACGGCTTTAATGTCTGGGTGCTCACTCAGGGACCGCAGCACATAGATGAAACCGGCTGCTTTGTCGTCGTCTGTCACCAGCATCTCGGCAAGCGCTTTCTCATCAAGTTCAGTCACGCGGCGACCGTCTTTGTATAATTCGCTGGCAAGGGAACGCAGCAGCATGTCGGATTCGGTGCCGTTCTCGAAGATGCAGCGGAGCCGTGCATTCCACTTCCCGTTCTTCTCAACTCGCTCGCCGACTTCGGTGACAAGGAGAAGGATGCCGCGGAGGATATAGAACTTGCCCACCTCTATCTGTTGCTCGTTAGCAAACGGTAGCAGCATACGCTTCTCGGCCTTGAGTTCCTTCTGGCAGTCTTGGAACTGCTCCTCAAACGTAGCGAAATCCTTGCACTGCTTGCGCTGCGCCACGTAGTCCGGGGCTTCGATGTCTTTGGCCACTGGAATGTGTTTGATGGTGAAAATATCCGGTGCGCCCCCGTCGAGACTGTCGAAAAACTCGTCATCAAGAATATCGTCGATTGTTGCCGGCTGGGGCGTCTCCATCTCAGGTGCGGCAATCTCGCCTTTCAACAAACCATATTCGTCGAATGGCAGCAGCCGCTCGCACTGTGCGGGGTTCTTGCGAATGGCATTCAGCCGCGTGAACAACAGGCGCTCATTCATTCCAGCTCCGCGTTCGACGGGCGCGGCACCGGTGGTTTCCACGAAGCGAACGAGTTCCTGAAAGCCCTCCAGCAACCGTTCCTCCTCGGTTGTTTGGGGCGTGCGTTTGGGCTTCGGCTTAGTCAGCCCGAGATCGTCGGCTGCGATCAGTTGGTCGAGTTCCTCGTCAGTCATGGATTACTTGCCGCGTTGCTGGCGGAGTTTCTGGATGAAGATGAGTGCCTGAGCCATGCGCTGTTCCAGCGGGTCCAGTGCATTGATGTTGGGCTGGTGTCCCTTGTCACGAACGAATGCCTTCACCTTCGGGAAAAGCAAAATCGCCTCCTCGTCGGTCATCTGGATGCGCGTTGCGGCGATGCAGTCCTGAATCACTTTCAGCGTCGGCGCATTCACGTTCTTCGACAAGATTTCGTAGGCGCGCTGGAATGGATTGATGGAATCAATAAGGTCGATGCTCAGGTCGTCGATGTTGATGAACTGTCCGGCCATGC
This sequence comes from Akkermansiaceae bacterium, assembly GCA_041740475.1. GTDB lineage: Bacteria > Verrucomicrobiota > Verrucomicrobiia > Verrucomicrobiales > Akkermansiaceae > Luteolibacter. The sequence goes on from JBGSLX010000116.1 coordinate 2,191, forward strand.
GGATGAAACGCTTGTCGCCCACCACTTCGATTTCCCCGCCACGAATCACCGAGTCGGCCACTACATGTTGGCGCACCTGTTCTTGTTCCTCCTTCGTGAGCTGCGGGTATTTGGTCTCGATGACTTTCGGGATGAGCACCTTGTTCAAGACCTCCGGATCTACAATTCCGGCGATGGCCTTTGTTACCGCGTCGTCGCTGAGGATTGCGGCCTTTAGATCGTTAATGTCCTGCTCGATGATTTTTTTCACGCGCTCGGTCGTGGCTCCTTTCAGTCCTCTCACTCGAATTTCTCCGGGCGGCGTGTCTTCGCCGTCCTGCTTCGGCTTGAACTTAATGACCGGGGCGAGCACTTGCTCCATGAGCAGGGAACAGGTGATGGCCTTCAGCATATTATTCACGGAGATCGCCACGTCCGTATCCTTGGCATCCGGCTGGGCGATGAGGTTGGTAAACTGAGCGTGTATCTTGCCCGCGCTGTCACGGGTGCAGCGTCCGATGATTTGGATGACTTCCGTCAGCGAGCCGCGATAGCCGACGGTCAGGGCGTGCTCGCAGAATTTCCAGTCGAAGCCTTCCTTCGCCATGCCGAGCGCGATGATGAGGTCCATGTCTTCCGGCTTTTCCATCTTCCGCAGGTAGCCCACTACGCGGTCACGGCGGTTGGCATCGTCATCCACCAGATCGGCCACCTTGATGATTTTGCCATCCGTCTTGCGCTTCACATGCAGTACGCCCGTTTCGGGGTCGGTGAACTCCACGGTGCCGATGAGGTCGAGAATCGAATCCACTTCGCCATGCTTGTCTTTCGTGGATTCACCGGCGCGGACATGTGGGATGTGCAGGATGGTTTTCTTGTCCGTGTTCAGCACGTCGGCAATCGCCGTGAGATAGCGGCCTTGGTAGAAATGGTAGCCGATGCCGAGCGACTTCAGGTGTTCATAGCCGTTGAGCTGCTCGTAGTAATTGTAGGTCACTCCGGTGAACTTTGCCTCATCTTCCGGCAATAACACCGGCTGGCTGTCACCGCGAAAGTAGCTGCCGGTCATCGCGACCAGATGAGCCGTGCTGCCGCTCATGATGCCGCGTACCAACTCACCCAAGCGACTATCTTCGCTGCCTGAGACGTGGTGAAACTCATCCACGGCCAGCAGGCAGCCGTCGAAGGCGGCGCTGTCGAGTTGCTCAAAGGCAAAGCGAAGCGTGGCGTGCGTGCAAATGAGGATGCGCCCATCGCCTGCGAGGAAATTCTTGAAAGCACCCACCTTCCCAGCGTCACCGCCCGGAGTGCAGAGATTGTGCTGCGGTGGCACCGTCCAGTCCGAGAAAAAGCCATGTTTGCTCAAGGGCGTGCTGTCGAAGGAACCGCCGATTGAACGCTCCGGCACGGCGATGATGGCCTTCTTCAGTCCCTGATGGTGCAGCTTGTCGAGGGCGATGAACATAAGTGCCCGCGACTTGCCGGAAGCGGGCGGAGCTTTCAGGAGCAGATATTGTGCGGTCCGCGCCGCATAGGCCCGCGCCTGCATTTCGCGCATTCCCATCGCGTTGGTGGAAGTGCTCTCGCCGGTGCTGGCGTAATGGACGTGAATCAGGTCAGGCATAAATCAGGACTTCTTGTTTTTGGGTTTCACCTTTGTTGGTGCGGATGCAGCAAAGAGTTCGCCTGCCTCGGCGGCGGTCATTCGCTCAAATTCGGAAAATAGATACTCCAGCCGCTCTTCATCGCTGGTGAACGGCTTGGCGCGGTAACACTGCTCTACGGCATCATCCAGCGACCGATGGGCCGCGAGCAGATCGGCGGGCATCGTTTCCGGATCGTATAACCAAGCGATGGTCTTCTCTGGGTGGTGCTCGCGGGCAATAAGCACGGTCTCTGCGCACTGAGCAATTTTCTCCCGCTGCGCTGCATTGAGTTCAGGGCAAGGAAAGTTGTTGTAACAAATGGACGACGAGTAGCGGATTCGGGTTTCTAGTCCGCCTGCGACCGCTCGCGACCAAACCATGTGCATCTTGCTTGATACGATTCCAAAAACTCCCGGCTCAGCCTGGTAGACTGCGATTGCGGAGTTCGTGATGATCGCCGCCGACGTGATGAATCCGATAGGAATGTATTCGCGGTTTTCTGAGGTGTGAAGAGGAACCAATAGGGCAATGCCTTCCTGATGGCGGATTTCTCCGAACTGGTGAGAACGTGCTGCTAGGCGCTTGGTAGCTTCACGGTCGCTGTCTTCGCGATGCGCCCTGACGGCCGCGATTCTGCCGGCAATAAATCGGATTTTTGAAGCCTCGCGCAAATCGGCGTCGCTGATCCAAAGACAGAAGCGACCTTTGCCATCAATAAACTCTTCAGTGCCAAGCAGGCGGCGGACAAACTTCCCTGCGGATGGATGACTACCCAACAAAGAATCACGTTCGTCGGGCCGAAGCATCAGCCCGCCTCCATCATTCGGCATGTTCCCAAAATCGCACGGTGGCATGGCCGAGATGGAGCTCCTGCGTTTATGCACAAAGACGTTTCTGCCAGCGACCAAGTAAGGATTGATGTTTCCCACGATTCTAACAACAGACTTGCCGAACAAGCGTTTCGGCTGATTTCGAGGCTGGCGGATACCGATGATGACGCATGTCACCCCCGCGTTTGCTTTCGCGCTGTTCGCCCATTTGAATGCCTGATAGGCGAAATGAAATTCCAGGTCTTTCAAGATATGTGGCCACAACAGCGCCACCTGCTCGCCTTGGCAGATGGAGTTCGTCGCTACAAACGCGACTGCCGCGTTGGTCTGTCGAACGTAGGCTGCGGCTTTCAGAAAGAAACACGCGATGTAATCAAGGTTCTTGTGCCCATCCAAACTGCCCGCGACACAGACCACGTCAGCCTTCTGCTCAACAGTTTGCTTCCTCGCTCCGTAATAGGGTGGATTTCCCAAGACGAAAATCTCAAACCCTTCTTCGGCGCGGCAAATGCTCTGCCAATCTTTGCGTAAAGCGTTCCCACAAATAATCTTAGCCCCGTCTTTCAGCGGCAGTGCTGCCGGAGCGCTGCCGAATGCGGCCTTGAATTCGAGGTTCATCTGATGCTCCGCCAGCCAGAGAGCGAGGATAGCGACCTCGTGGGCGAAGTCGTCCAACTCGATTCCGTAGAACTGGCTAACGTGGATGCCGGGCAATCGCAGGCTGGCCTGGCTGAGGATCAGTGCAGGCTGCTCATTGGCAGGACGAAACCCAGCGCCTTCAAAGCCACACTGCGGCTCGGTGATTAGCGAGCGGTTCTCGACTTTTTCCAGAGCCTTGAACACGGCCATCTCAAGCCGCCGCAGTTCCTTGTAAGCGATAATGAGAAAATTTCCGGATCCGCAGGCTGGATCGAAGATGCGCAGGCGATAAAGGCGTGCGAGCAATTTCTTGAGCTTGGTCTCGGAGCCTTTGGCCTTCTCTAACTCTTCGTAAAGTTCATCTAGGAAGAGCGCCTTGATGACCTTCATGATGTTTGGAACGGAGGTGTAGTGCATGCCCAGTTCGGCACGCATCTCGTCGTCCACCACGCCTTGGAACATGGAGCCGAAGATGTCGGGATTGATTTCCTTCCAGCTCTTCGTGCCCAGATCAATGAGCTTTTGCCGGGACTTGGTGGAGAATGTGGGGACATCCGATTGCCGGGACTTGGTGTCGCAGAACAGACCGCCATTAACATACTGGAAATCGGCCAGATGCTTCGGCGATTTTGCTCGCTCCTTGGGGTCGGTGTTCAGGGTGAGAAAAAGCTGCTGGAGGAACGCATCGAGGTCGGAGCCGTCCGGTTGGGTGTAGCTTTCGACGGCACTGGTAAAGGATTTGTCCGGGAAGATGTCAGTGTCCTCAGCGAAGTAACAAAACAGGAGGCGGGTGAGGAAGACATTGAGTGCATGGCGTTCCTCACGGGTCTTGGCCGGATTGTCGGCGCGGATGAGGTCGTAGAGCTTAGCCATGTTCTCCGCCGCCCTGACGTCTGCCTCTGCCTCCGCATGGACGGTGCTTTTTTCCATCCCCGCCAGCGGGAGGAAAAAGGTGTAGTGATCGTGCAGGTCGCCGATGGGGAACTCCACAGTATCGCGTCTCTTCGTGTCGAAGGCGGCGAGTGTCTTGAAGTCGGTGGCGATGAGGAAACGCGGTTTGTTTGCGGCGATACGGGAGTCCCTTTGTGCTGCTTCAATGGCCTGCATGGGAGTCGCGGCCTTGAGCAGGTCGGCACGGAGAGGCTCGAAATACACCTTCGTCTTGAGCAGCGTGCAGCCTTCCTTTTTCGCGAGGTTCACTCCTCCCGCACCTTTCAACCGGGCAATGGTCGCCTTCGGCAGGCCGAAGCAGGTAAGGAAATCGTAGATGAACTCGGCGGGCTTCACCGCAGCGGAGAGCTGGGTGATGTTATCGACGATTTGGGCAAGTGTTACACGGCTAGACATAGGGAAGAGGGAGCGCGGATTTGGTAACCCGTTCCAACGCCAATTGCCAGCCCGAATGCTCCGACTCCCTGAATGTCAAGGGGAAATCCAGAATCTGATCTTGAAATCGGCAGGCACCCCGCCAGATTCTGGACGAATGCCATTGAGAATCAGCCATGTGGAGACCGGGTTTCAAACTCGCCAAAAAAAGAGACAGAAAATCTGTCCCGTTTCACACGCATTCCACACAAAGCGCTGCATCAAGATGGCACAACATGCGAAACACAGTAAAACCACCGACCCAGAATAGCCCATGAATGCCCATAAAAACGCACAAACTGTTGGTAATCAACAAGATGGCGG
>JBGSLX010000117.1:0-4970 GCA_041740475.1 Akkermansiaceae bacterium
TCTAGCACCCACGTCTTCATCGACTGCGATGCTGGCCATGGGCGATGCCTTGGCGATGGTCTTGCTAGAGGCGCGTGGATTTACCGAGGAGGATTTCGCCCGTTTTCATCCGGGTGGTTCGCTCGGCAGGGCTTTGCTGACGCGTGTTTCTGACATCATGCGCATAGATGCCGCATTGCCGACAGTGGGTGAAGACGCCGATGTTTTCGCCGCCTTGGATGCGATGAATCGCGCCCGAGCGGGTGCTTGCGTGATTCTCGATGAAAGTGGAAACCTCGCGGGGATTTTCACTCACGGGGATTTTGCGCGGAGTTTCCGTGTCGATCCGCTGCTTGGCGAGAAACCCGTGGCTCGATTGATGACTCGCAAGCCGATCACGGTGAGGTCGGATGCGCTGGCTGTGGAGGTGTTGCGGACAATCGGGAAAAACCGCATCGACGACATCGTCGTGATGGATGGCAACGGCAAACCGGTCGGCTTGATCGATACTCAGGACTTGGCGCGCTTGAAGATCGTGTGATCCCGTACGGCGCTTGCGGTCCGCCACCAGAGCTCACGCGTCGCGGTCTGGCGTGAAGACGCCTAATACAAATGCGGTCGCGATTCCTCCCAGAGCGGCCAGTCCCGGCAGCCAGAAGCCGGACCAGACTGCGACCAGTTGCGCCACGAAGCAGAACAAGGTCAGCGCGAGATAGCCAGTGTTGCGCGGAAAGTCCGGCATGCGCGCCAGCAGGGCGACGACCGCTAGCACCAACGCCACCAGCACCAACTCAGGACTGGCGGTGAATCGACGAAACAGCCTCGGCGCTTTCATGCCTGTGTCCGAACGGATGGCCGCGATGATCGCCGGCAAACTAGCAGAAAAACTGTGCGTGGCCGCTTCCGCCGCGCTGCGATCATCCCGCAAAATGACGGGCTGCGGCGCATTTTGCGGAAACAAGGCATCGCCACCGTCGATCAGTTCCACCGCCGGAATTTCCCCCATCGGCTTCACCGGAACCAGCGCCGTGGCCAATCTGCCGAATGCATCAATCGGCACATACGGACCATCCGGCCCGAGTTTCAAAAACTCACCCAGCCGCACTTCCAAGCCATCGACCGGTAGCCCCAGACTTTGCATCGCCGTGAGCAGCGGAAATGCCAGCACCAAGCGGTCGTCCCATCGCGCTAACAGCGGCGCTTGATCGGACGCTGGCTCGGACTCCAAAACTTGAAAGCCAGCCAATGATTTTTCCCTTTCGAGAATCACTCCCGGCAGTGGCACCCGATTGACCAGCGGCAGCGCATTCAAATCCCCTATCACCTCGCTCTGCGGGATCGAAGCTCGGCGAAACGAGGGCGGCATCGTTTCCGCGACGGCACCGCGCGTCAGCGGCGCAGCCATCACCAGCGAGTCGAATTTTCCCAGCGCCTGATCCAGTGCGACCAAGCTGATCGGGTCCGGCTCGTCCCACGCCAGCACGGCAGAAATCGCCGCATTGCGCGCTCCCAAGCGATGAAAATTGTTCAAAATCACCGCCACATCGATCGGTGATGGCGGCGAGCTTTGGAAAACGCCTTCCAAATCATCGCCCAACGAAACCATCAACGGGCCGCTTTTTTCGTCCACCTGCGGCCTCGGCTCAAGCGTCCGCAACTGCCACGGATCCGCCACAGCACCCGATCCCGAGATCACAAACGGCGGATTCGCGGTGGCGCGGGCGATGCTCGAAAACGCCAAACGATCCGCCACGGTCCCCGGCAAATAGTGCCAACCAGCGACTGCCGCCACCACTGCAAGAAGCGGCACAAACAAACGCGACTGGATCAGCGCCGTCACAGCCGGATTAACGCAGCGCCGCGAGAATCGGCGCGAGCGGGGTTTCGAGCGGGGTTCCAGACGTGACCTCGCCCAGCAGTCGGCCAGCCGTGGCGATGTGTGGCCGATACCACTCGTCGCCGCGAGTTTTCAAAATTTTGCCGTAAGCCCCGAGCGCCTGCATCAGCCGCTGCGCCGCGCATTGGTGGAACAAAGTCAGCTCCGGGCGCTCATCGGCGATCTCTTCCCACAACTGCATCAAGCGCTCGCGCTCGTCGGCGGAATGATCCATGTAGGGATCGAAAATCAGCGATGCTAGATCGTATTCTTGGCGGCCCCGGCGCAGTCCTTGGAAGTCGATCAACCAGACTTTGCCGTCCTTGATCATCAGATTCTGCGACTGGAAATCGCGATGCACCAAGTGACGCGCCACCGTTCCGAGTTTCTCCGCCATTTCGCTGAAAACCACGTTTTTGCGCAGCGCGGAAGCATCCAGCCCTAAGAAGTCCTCCACCAAATACTCGAAAAAATACTCCTGTTCCCAGCGATACAGCGCCGCATCGAAGGGCGGCATCAGTTGGAAATCTTTGGGCGTTTTCGCGTAAAACAACTTGTCCACCTGTTGGAAGGCCGAGCGATAAAACGGCTCACGCTCCTCAAATGGCCTGTCTTTCATCGAGAGCAAATCCACGTCGCCGAGATCCTCGATCAGCGCCACCCGGTAGCGCGCGCGCTCGTGAATGATCTCCGGCACCCGCAGTTTCGCTTGGCGTAGGAAATTTCCGACCGGGATAAACTGCGCGTTGTCCTCGCGTTCCTCGGTCCAATGAATCCCGATAAACGGCTCTCGCAGCGGCGATTTCACTCGGACAATGGTGCGGCCAGAAGCACCGCGTTTGATCGGTTCCAAGGTGATGGATACGGTCGGGTCCACTCCGAGGAACTGGCGGGCGGTGGAAAGGATCGCTTCGGTTGGCATGGGCGCGCGAAGCTAGGGGAAAATACCAACCAAGCGCAAAGGAAAATCCCCGGTTTCACTCGTCGTGATAAAACCAAAGCAAAACCAACAACCCCACCCCAATCACCCACAAAAAGTATCGATGGCTCACCAAGTATGGATACGCCATCAGCGCGATCCCAATCACCCGCGGCTGCCAAAGATCCAGCTTCCGCCCATAACTAAAAGCCCCCCAGCCAATGGTCCCAAAAATGAAGCCCGCCAGAATGTTGTAAGGGCTAAAATCCAGCGACATGACGCATCAAATCACAGCCATAGAAACAAGTCAGTCACAGTTTCAACAATTGGAGCGCGGAATCCAGAATCTGCGTTCGCATATATGACATGAAATGCGAAGCCCAGACCGGCTGACCGTAAGGCAATTTATTCCGCATCTTCCTAAACCACCCATGCGGAATGAATTCCGCGCTCCAATTCGCTGCTTCTTAAGACTCGACCTTGGATACGATTGCCGACCTTCTTGCGTTCATCAGCACGATGGATCAGGAAATTGAGGCGTTCATTCGGTTTTTGGCTACGGAGCGCGGGCTTTCGGATGCTTATCAGCTCTCGGTCCGGCAATCGCTGGATGCGACGTCCGCTTGGATGAAGCGCCAGAATTTATCGCTGCAAGAACTGGGAACTGACGAACTAGCGGCATTTTTAAAGCAGCGCAAAGCCGATGGCCTGAATGCGGCCTCGCTGCGAATTACGACGGTGCACCTGAAAGTGTTTTTCCGCTGGCTGGCCATGAGAGGGCGCTTGGTGATGGACCCTGCCGAACCACTGCTTGCGCCACGACCCGATCAGAATTTGCCGGAAACTCTGCATGCGCGGGAAGTCGCCACGTTACTGGATTCCATCGATATTTCAAAACGACTCGGCCGTCGCGATCTGGCGATTTTGGAGCTGTTTTATGCCTCTGGCTTGCGGCTTTCCGAGCTGTGCAAGCTGCGCTTGGAGACGATCGATCTGGACGAGGGCATCCTCAGAATCACTGGCAAAGGCAACAAAACACGCATCGCGCGCGTGGGCATGAAAGCTCGCGAAACCTTGGCGGATTATCTCGCTCACGAGCGTGCGGAGCTGGTCACCCGGCGCACTTCCTCGCATGTGTTTCTGAGCGTGCGCGGCGGCGCGTTGTCGCCCGACCGGGTGCGCCAGATTGTCAAAGAGCGGGCAAAATTCGCCGGGATTGATCAAAATGTTTACCCGCATTTGTTGCGCCATTCGTTTGCGACTCACCTGCTGGAAGGTGGCGCGGATCTGCGGGTGATCCAAGAACTGCTCGGTCACGCAGACATTTCGACGACCCAAATTTACACCCATGTGGACCGCCAGCGGCTCAAGTCGGTGCATCAGAAATTTCACCCGCGCGCTTGAGGCGGCGGTGCGGGAAGATCACGGGCAAGACAGCCGTGCCACATTCTTTGCTTCGTTTTGGGCAAGGCGGTTGCAAACCGCCGCCACCCGTATAAATAGCGCAGATGCGCACTGCCGTTTACGCCGGTTCATTCGATCCTCCCACCAACGGTCATCTGTGGATGATCGAGCAGGGCTTGAAAATGTTCGATCAATTGATCGTCGCAATCGGCGACAATCCAGCGAAGCGATATTCCTTCACCGTGGAGGAACGGCTCCATCTGCTGAATGCATCCATCGCACCCGCCGATAACTTACAAATCGCTCATTTCGACAACCGCTACCTAGTCGATTACGCAAAAAAAATGGGCGCAAAATACGTGCTGCGCGGCATTCGCTCTCCGCACGATTACGAATACGAGCGCGTGATGCGTCACATCAACTCGGACATGGCTCCGGAAATCACCACTGTTTTCTTGATGCCGCCGCGCGACATCGCCGAGGTTTCCTCCAACATGATAAAAAGCCTCATCGGTCCCAAAGGCTGGGAAGCCACCGTCTGCCGCTACGTGCCCGCACCCGTCTTCGCCCAACTCGCCGCTCGCAATCAGAAAGACTAAGCTGCGCTCTTTGAAATCAGAAATGCGAACAACGAAATGTTCGAAACAATCGAAAGAAGAATCATGGATCTGATTTACAATGGTGCCTCGCTGATGAAGAAAACTGATGTCTCAGTTACCCTCTTTTTTCGAGATTTTCGCCCATTTCGTTGTTAGCCATCTTCCCTCTCAATATTCAATTTTTCCTCTCATG
>JBGSLX010000118.1:0-4198 GCA_041740475.1 Akkermansiaceae bacterium
GAGTGCGCCTCGGTCAATTCCTGCAACAGAGAAATCGCCTTGTTTTTCATGCTGCGTAAGCTGATCGGATGCAGCGGATGATCCAAGCGCCAAGTGATGCGCTCCAAGATGGCCCGCAGATTGCTATGCCGCTCTCGCCTCACACCCTGCTTTAAACCCGATGCCTGATGCCTGTCTCTATTTTCAAGTTCACCAGCCGAACCGTCTGCTGCCGCGTGAGGCGATTCGTCAGGTGACGGATCTCCACTTCGAGGACGATGCGATGAACGCCGCGATTCTCGGGCGCGTGGCAGATGAATGTTATCTTCCGGCGAACGCGATGTTCAAACGCCTGATCAAGGAAAATTCCGGGCGTTTCCGCATCGCGCTCTCCATCAGCGGCACGGCGATTGAGCAGATGGAGCGCCATCGGCCGGATGTGCTGGAATCGTTTCGCGACCTCGTCGCAGGCGGTGGCGTGGAGCTTCTCGCGGAGACGTATTATCACTCGCTGGCGTTCATGCATTCGAACCGCGAGTTCGACCGTCAGGTGGATTTGCATCTGGAAAAAATCGAGCAGGTCTTCCACATCCGCCCGCGCGTTTTCCGCAATACCGAGCTGATCTACAACGACGACATCGCCGCAAAAATCGAGACATTAGGCTTCGATGGGATTCTCGCGGAAGGCGTCGTGCGGAATCTCGGAAAAATGTCACCCAATCATCTCTACCGCGCGCCGGAGACCGCACGCATCAAGACCTTGCTGCGCAACTTCCGCGTTTCCGACGACCTCGGATTCCGCATTTCTGATGCGAACTGGGATCAATATCCACTGACGCCGAAAAAATTCGCCGCTTGGTTAGACGGTACTGCGGGCGATGTGGTGAATCTTTTCATCGGCTACGAGACACTCGGCCTGAAGCGGCCCGGCGGCCAATTGATCCGAGATTTCTGGGAAAACTTGCCGGATGCCATCGAGGAAGCGGGCTTGCAGTGGGTCACGCCTTCCGAAGCGGTCGATCTCTACCGGGCATCGCGCGAGTATCGCTGTCGGCTGCTCACTTCCTGGACCGATCACGAGCGCGATCTCTCCGCGTGGACGGAAAACACCATGCAGCGCGAGTCGCTCTACCGCGTCCACACGCTGGAAAAACACGTTCTGGCCACCCGGGATGAGGCGCTCATTCACACGTGGGCGAACATGCAGACCTCGAACCATTTCCACTGGATGTCCACCAAGCGCACCGTGGAAGGCGGTCCTGTTGCGATGCCATATCACGATGCGGTCGATGCGCACGAGCGGGTGATGGCGGTGCTGGATCGGTTGCAAAAGCTCGTCGGTGCCACGCGCGCAGCCTGAGGAAAAAATCGAGCTTCGCAAGCGGCGCTGTCCTCTGACAGGCTGCCGCCGTGATCGAAACCCGCCTCCTCCAAGCCGCTGATGATGACATGCAAGATGCCGTGCGTGAGGCCTGCGACTTGCTCCGCGCCGGAGAAATCGTCGGCCTGCCCACCGAGACCGTCTATGGCCTGGCTGCGGACGCCTTGAATCCTGCGGCAGTCGCCAAAGTTTTTGCCGCCAAGGAGCGCCCGTCGTTTGATCCGTTGATCGTCCACATCGCCTCGCGCGGCGATTTGAAACACGTCGCCATCGTGCCGGATGACATCGCGGAAACGGTCGGCAAACTGACCGCCGCCTTTTGGCCCGGCCCGCTCACGCTGATCCTGCCAAAGCATCCCGATGTCCCAGACCTCGTCACCAGCGGGCTGCCGACCGTGGCCGTTCGGCAAAGTGCGCACCCGGTCTTCCGTGCGATCAACAAGGAACTTGGAAACCCCATCGCCGCGCCCAGCGCCAACCGCTTCGGCCGCATCTCGCCGACCTCCGCTTCCGCCGTGATGAAAGAACTCGGCGGCCGCATCCCACTGATCGTCGATGCCGGGGCCTGCTCGGAAGGCGTGGAAAGCACGATCATCTCCATCGAGCCGCGCGAGGGCAAAAAGCCGATTTTTCGCCTGCACCGCGCCGGACCGATCACCAAGGAGCAGCTTCAAGATTTCGGTAAGGTCGAGAAGGTGAAGGAAAATCCCGGCGATCTACCCCACGCGCCCGGCCAGCTTCCCAGCCACTACGCACCGCTCACTCCGCTCATTTTATTGGAGAATCCGGAAGACTTCTCGCCAGACCCAGACAAGAAATACGGCCTGCTCAGCTACCGCGGGGAGGACGACAATCCCTACGTCACGATGCACGATTGGGAAGTCGTCGAGTCGCTCAGCCCCGGCAGCGGCAAGCTCGCCGAGGCTGCCATCCGCCTGTTTTTCGTCATGCGCCTGCTCGACGAATCGGGGCTCGATGCGATCATCGCCGAACCCGTTAGCGAGACCGGCCTCGGAGTCGCCATCATGGACCGCCTCCGCCGCGCCGCTCACCGAGAATGATCCCCCGTGGCGCGGGCATCTTGCCCGCAATTCAAGGCGATGCTGAGGGATAAACATCGAAGCCAAAACGCTTATCCTAAATTCAGAAATAGAGACAACGAAACGGACGAAATTGGCTAAAGAAGAATGAGTGTGGGCGGAATGGCGAGTCGCTCTTTAGGTGAGTCTCCCCAAACTGTTTCTTCATTGTTTGCTCGATGCTTTTCGACCTCTTCGTTGTTACCATTTTTCCGCACGGGCCTATACGGAGATATTCTACCGCGCATCAAATTTTGTGGGAAAATCTTCCTGAGAAAAAACCCCAAATGGGGTTTTGCATCGTAGCCCGGGGTTGGCCGCGAGGCCTACCCCGGGTGAATATGCAAAATGCGGCTCCAACCCTGAAAGGGTTGCGCAAGTGTGTTCATGTCACTTGAAGGAGATTCGTGACTAGGCGATGGCGAGTCATTCTGTTAGTGAATCACTCTATTCCTATTTCTTCTTTCGCGGCTTTTCGAGCTTATCGTGGTTACCCACAATTTAGGAAGGAATGTAACAAGCGCATCGGACCTTCAGCAGAGCAATCAACGGCGGGTCCATGTATTGAAATTCATCGGGAATATCGAGCACAGCGACGCGTTTGCCTGCTAGATCATTCTGGAACTTGCGATTGAGGCGATCCCGGTGGGACTTCTCCATGACAAGAATTAAGTCCGCCCAACGGATCTGCTCTGAAGAGAGTCGAACGATCGCATCGTGATTCAGCCCAGCAGAGTCAACCTCGATGCTAGGATGGTCGGCAAAGACGGCTTCCGCAGTAGGACTCCGGAATTTGTTCTGGGAACATAAGAACAGAATGCGCTTTTTCATACGGTCAGGGAAATCTATCAGCACTCATACCTGCTAGAAGAAGGTGAATGTAATGTCGGTCTCGTGGAAATTGCTCCATTTAAACTTATTCAGCTTCGATGATCAACCATCCACTACCAGCCACGCCCGTTATTTCCATAACTTGTTTGTTCTGTCTGCGGAATTTGAAAACACGTCCATCATTGGCGGCAAACACTCCGCTAAAGTGAGTCGTGCCAGCCTCCTCGTCCGTGTCTTCTCGCTTAACAATTGCGGCCAAACGCTCATCCAGATGATTCACAAACCGTCCCTTGGTAAGATATCGAGAAAGCTCGGTCTTGGTAGTTTTCACATCTTCTTCCGCCGCAGGATTCTGTGCATCGAGAAGAATCTCTCGGATCGACTCTGCACCCGGCGGGTGGCCTTTCAGCTCAAGGCTGAAAGTTTGCTCCACTCCGAGGCCTATCGAACCATGTGAGATAAGCCATGCTTTTCCAGTAATCTTCCCTGCCACATCTCTACTAAAAGGGCTGCCCGTATAAACTTGGGTTACCTGCCACGTTCGAGGACTTTCGCTTGGCGGAATAGTGAATGTTATGCGGTAATGGCCTTCATCGCGCATAGGAACGGAACGGTCATCAATATCAAGGAAGACATGATCCTTATCATGTCTGACCGTTACATTCCGCGTGATCAGAGGATCGATATCTTCATGCTCAGGCTTAACTGCCGTAGTTCTAAGTTGGTATTCTCCTGCGGGAAGCATGCGGACGAGTTCCTTGGAAAAGGCCATCATCTGAGAAAATGCGAAACAGCCGATCATAGTAATAGTCTTCATCAATATGGGTGGTGGAATTCTATGGGCAAACCTAAGCGCTAACGAGCGATGAAAGCGAGGTAGATGTGATATCGTTAGAAATCAACTACTGAGCCCATCGGCGTCGGTATT
>JBGSLX010000119.1:0-14186 GCA_041740475.1 Akkermansiaceae bacterium
ATGAGACCCATCTGCACCGCATAGATACGCGGATCATTGTCCCAGGCCTCACCCAATTTTGCCACAAGGCGCTTCACCCGCTCCTGAAATGCGGGGCTATCGTAGTCAAACGTGTGCAGATCAGCAGGCCAGTGCTGCCTACCAGCGGATCCGTTCCAGTCCAAAAAAACCCGAGGCACGAGTTTCACATTGAGATCCTCGAAGCGCTTGCCGTCGATCTCAGTGATCTGGTTGGTATATGCAATAATCCGATCCACGGAGTCCTCAGCACCCACTTCGATGTCACTCCATTTAATATAAGTGCGCTTGAGCAGTCCATATCCTTGCTCCTTGTAATCACGAAACCCTTTCAGTGGATTGTTGATCGCGCCTTGGAACTCGTTCGGCGAAACCGCGACCCAGCCATCGGCCACAGAAGACTGGTCAACCGCTGCTTGGTTTTGAGCACAAACAACGGAGGACAACAAACCGAGGAAAATAGGCAAGCAACTGCGCTTGAGTATGTAGTATTGAGTGACTGTCGAAATAGCGATGGGTTTCATCATGCTGAATTCTCAGGAGTCAGATTACTGATAGATTCAACGTTTGTCTTTGTTTTTAAACGAAGGAACGCCGGTGCCTCCGAGATCCGTGTAATCCTTTAATTGCCATGCATCGGCATAGTGCCAGTCAGGTTCAATGGTGACGGTTCTGAATTTATTGCCTTGATACATGGATTCCATGGAATTGACATAACTCATCCACCAGCAGTAGGCTTCGCCCATGGCGTCTCGTGCTTTCGGAATCTGGTCGGCCTTTCTATGCGTGGCAGCGCGGATTTTGTAGGCGAAGTGGTTTGAGAGATAGGCGAGTTGTTTGATGTTATTGATTTTCGCCTCTAACTTCGAATCACCCTTGGCGCTCATTCCATCAATCAATGCAAGAGCGGCATTTGCGTCCGCCTCCATTTCATCTGCAAGTTGATAGGTGGTCTTCTTATCTCCAGACTTACCCTTTGCGGTGTCAGCGATGCTGCTCAAGTTCGAGGACGAAGTTCTGGCGACTTTGGTCTCGATAAAGTCATCGAGGAATCGAAAAGCCCCGCCATCGTTTGGATACATGGAAGCTTCAGCATACCAATGTGCGTCCAGTCCCCAGCTTCCTTGAGTCAGTTCCTGCACCTTAGGCAGCGGTCGTGACGCCAAGGCCCATGCTTTGAAGAGCGTGTCGGAGGATACTTGTGGGAAACGTTTGGCTATATGTTTTTTGAAAACATCGTCCGAGAGCTGTTTGTCGTAAGCGAGGCGACCCCATAACAACTGGATATACCAGTTCCGTTCGATTTCCAATTGTCCATTCATGGACTTGTCTTTGCACCAGTAGGTCCTAGTCGGGTGATAGATGTCTGAACCGATATAAAAACTATTGATCACTTCGCGATAAGGAATGCCTTTGAGGAATCCCCGGACGAACTCAGGATCGCCCATGTCCATATAAAAATAGTCGTCGTTGCGCAGCGTGAGCCAAGTCTTTTGACCGGCCTCAGCCGCATCAGCCATATCTGCCTCATACCATCTTGGGGTAAGGGTAGAGAACATGTGTGCATTCGCATATTTCACAGAATACTCAAATTTCATATTGGGCAGCTTAGTCAGTGGCTCCCAGTCGTCGTAGAGTTTCTCAAGCCCCGCACCGAGTCCGCGGTGGATCATGGTGAATTTCCGGTTTGGATTGGCCAACGCGTATTCGTGCGCAGCTTTTCCGTAAGCCTTCCATGTCCACGGCCCGCGTGAATCTTTAGGAAGCTTCATGTTATCTCCAGCGCTGATACCGAAACCATCCAATTCAGGATAGGTCTCTAGCAGGGCTTTCATGCTCTTGCTCAAATAATCCAGTGTGTCGGGATTGTCCTCTTTCTCGGTGATCAGGCCCGGATACATATCCTCCGCGTACTCAGCACAAACGTTCCAACAGAAAAAGTAGAAGGAAAATCCTCGATCATGCGCGTAAGTCATCACTTGGCGCCAAAATGCGATTCTTTTCTCCAGAGTTAAGCTTGGGTCTGAATACCCGAAAAAACCCTCGATGCCCGGCAAACAAGCTTTTTCATAACCCGGAACCTTCACGAGTGCTGGAAAGGGGTGATGCACCCAAACAGAGAGAACATTGTATCGGTTGCGTGCTTGCTGATCGAGAAACTCTTCCCAGAACTTCATATCCCAAACATTTTTGACTGCATGTTGGGTGGAGGTGTTGCCCATGTATCCTGAGTATGTGGGAACTCTCTTATCCATCGGCAGGTTAAGTTTTACTCCGCGCTGCACGAAGTCTGGTTTCATGTTTTCATCGAGCTTCTTCGTGAGCCCATCGAAGGAAATATTTTCCGCCAATTGAAGCCCGGCATACATGGTGCCGCTTGTATCAGCACCCAGCGCCCAGTAGGATTTTTGCGGTTTCTCCGTCGTGCGCAGGCTATACCCCTGTGGTGCCAATTCGGTCGCTTTCATTCCACCTTGGGCAGTGAGCACTGCGGTAACTGCTGGGTCGGACGCCAACGCAATGACCACCTTTTTATTGGCGTAGGAATTTTTCAGCGATGCGATGGGCAGGATTTCGACGGTGATTTTCTTCTCTTCGAGTGCAGCTTTCACGTCGCCTGCGGCAAATTTGACCTGAGGCACACTGGGATCGAAAAACAGGCCGACGGTTTCAGCCCACACCCTTTCAGGAATGGCGAGAGCCATGACAGCGATTGCACTGATGATGATCTGCCGGAACGGCGTGGATTTGAAATTGGTTTTTGATGTAAGTCTCATAATAGGGTGCGCCTTTTACAGGGTTGCTTGAGCAAGTCTTTCCTAGTTTGATACCATTCGTGGAAAAATTTTTTCACACATCTCAACGTCGAGCGGCACAAATCATAAGATTTGGGAATCAACGGTGGCCTAAAAAACGCGTTTTTTCACCGCTGTGCGGACTCATGAAACCACTACTTCGGCTCTCGCAAGTTGTCTGCGATAGGGAAGACAATCTATCACAAGAGACATATTATTGGTTTTGGCTCTTACCAATCATTGCCATTGCTGAATGCGTTCTTCGTCGGATGAACGCGCGATGAAGCGCCATTTGGCAGTTTGTTCGAAGCTCGGGCCGATTTACCGCCCTTTTTTCGGAACTCTTTACTCGGCTAATGCGTTAATTTGGCGCGTTGGAGGAGCCTATCCCTGCACCATCGCAGCAATTTGCCTGATTCTTCGAACGATCTGGCGATGCCACTTTGCAGATTTGAGAGAGATTTGCATTTTTTTTGCGCCATGAATTGCTCGGGCGGCTTGAAGCCACCGCTGTGCGTTATGGCTGCCCTTAGGGAGCCACTCCATGGTTTTTCGATGCGTATAGTAGAGAAAATTTTTTGGTGTCTCTGTGCTTGTCATAGAGAATCAATTCCGATTGTTTGCCAAAGTATGAATCAAACATGCGCCTATCTCCGTCAAGCTGTGGTCATTTTGGTCTTGGCCGTAACGTGTCATTTGCCTGCGGCGGCGCAGACGATTCTGGCAAATATCCAGAGCGTGGATGCACCTACTGGCACCGCAACCGCTCCTCTCTATGTGATCGACGCTGACGCATCTAACGCAGGAGTAGGCTATGATCGCGACGCTTTTACGGTATCCGTGCCGGTGATTTTCACCAAAAACACCGCGGATTTTAGCAACACCGAGACTTTTCGTGTGAGCGTCCAGCTTTACGACAGCAACAACAATGTGGTGGGCCTGCAAGGCGGAGTCACATCAACTGCCAGCTTGCAGCAGGACGTGTCTGTGAACATTTTCACGCCCAACACCTCACGAACTTTTGTGGTTCGGGTCGATCCGGGGGTCGATCTCGGTGCGAGCAACTCCTATCATGTGCGTGCGACGGTGCAGCGGCTGGGATCGATCATACTCGGTGGTTTTCCCACGCCAATTTGGTTCAATGCCGATGGGCCGGACAGCTCTTCGAGCTTTGTGGTGATGCATTTCACAAACACATTGAACGGAGATGCAGCACTCAATGTGCGTGGCCAGACGACCGGAGCACCGACTTGGTCGCGCAGTTACGCGGTGATTCCTGATCTAGGATTTGACAACACCTTTCGGGTCACTGTGCCGTATTTCCTAGCGCGTTATGACTTGGGAGCAGCGACCACTACGGTCAGCCTGCGACTCACCGCGACCCTCACGGATGACTTGGGAAACAACGTTCCTTTAAAAAATAGCGGTGCGTATTCCAACAGCCTTTCGATGGCAGCAATGTTGACCGGCAGTGGGTTGCCGGACCGACCTCGCGAATACACGGGCAATGCTACCTGTTTGTTCGAGCCTGTTGCGCAATTGAACTCGTCTGGTAGAACGTATCGCGTTCGAGTGCAGTTGGAACATGTGGAAACGCCAGCGTTTACCTATCGCAATGACGGCACCTCGGCAGACACCGCGCTGACCCGGTTGCTGCATTTCAATGGCAATCTGGCATTTGGCCCGCTCGCTACCAATTTCGAGTGGCTGACATTTGCACCCACGCCCGGCAGTTTAGGAGCTGGATTTATCAATACGACGATCACGGTGGGAAGTAACGCCGGGACGATTCCAAGTTTCTTGAACTATGGATATGGCAACAATCTGACCAGTTTATCGGTGCGCCTACAAAGCAATGGCGACTGCGTGGTCACTGCTGGAGCACAGCCCTTGGTGGTGAGTGGCGGTGGCACGGTGAGTGCGACTTATGGAGGAATCGCGGTGAAATATCCATCGGTCACCCTGCAAAGCACGGGGCCGATTGCTTCCTCGGCGCAGGTGCAGTTACCGCAGGGCTTGGGTTACAACCCAGACCGCACGGCGCAAAGCATGCGCTACGAACCGGTGTTTTCCTTCGGTGCTTCGCTGCAACTGAACACGGTGTTTCGCCATACAGGCACGCTTTTTGAGGCCATCGCGACTCCAGCGTGGGTGTTTGATGAGTCGCGCCCGATGATCTATCGTGCTTCGGCCTGCCAGATGACCACGGCTGGCGTGATCTCATTTGAGAGCGATACGAACGAGTGGGTGCACACGGCTGCTGTCACGGAGTTGGAAACACAGCAGGGCCTCGGCCAGCATGAGATTCCTGATATGGCGTATCGGCTCAACAACGATGGCTACCTGCGCTTTGTGGAGACACCTTCGCTGCGGCCCATCGAGTTCACTGCGGCCGCGGATGGCACGGCTCGCACTTTTAAAACTGAACATCAAACAAAGCCGGGCGAGTATTTCACCCACATGCCACACAAGACTTTGTTCAAGTGGAATGGTTTTGGAGTCTATAAAATCAATAGTGGAGCGGTCTCTGGGCATTTGCAGGATATGACCAACTTTGAAGTCGTTTACGATGCCGCTTGTACCAATGCCACGTGTGGTCCGATGGGTGGCGTAGTTGATAGTTTGCAATCTACGAGCATCGTCTCAGACCAGATGGTTTTCTCACCGGATGGAGGTCTTCACGCAGCCGGAGAAATCAACCCCAAGAACTTGGAATGGGGCTTCAAAGGCGACGGCGGGGGCGGCAGTGGACCTCCTTCCCATCAAACCGATGTGTTCGTCAACTTCACCTTCTATGCGCCCGGCAATCAGCTATATGAAGTAGCCAATCCACTCGGCGGATCCGATGAGCTAAGGGGCACGCTTGGCCCGGCATGCATCAATCTATCAGGCTACGATCCGGCGTTTTCCTCCAACATCATCTACCCCAAAAAAACGGATTATGTGAACGGAGAAGGTTCCTATGCTGGCATGAACTTTGTGCAAGCCTCTGAGGAACCGAATGTGGGAGGAAGTAGCATCGCCGATATGCCAAGTATCTCGCCCTACACCTTGCAGGAAAAAGTTTCCAAATACTACGTGCGGCAGAGTGGCGTGAGCGGTCGGCAAGTGGCGGTGGAGGGCACGTTTGATCCAAACGCGATGCTGTATGGTTATGGGTTCACTTTCACGAGATTCCAACTGACCTTCCTTTCTGATGAAAACGAAGACTCATGGATCAATGGCTCGGTGGCGGTGCCGTATCCGTCGGATTTCGTTCAACAATTTGAAGAGCTCACATTGACCTGCACCGGTGCCTTGGACAGTGCGCTGATCGATCCAGATGACACCGGTGAAAAAAATCTGAGTTACTGGAATGGCAAGTTCACACCCTTATCGATGCGCTTTAATGCAGAAACTGGCGCGGGTTGTTATGATCCGAGATTTCTTACCATCGGTCTGACCAGTGGTGCTGCGAATATAGAGACTCCACTTTCGGGAAGTCTGGCCTTTATGCCGGATGGAAACATTGCCCCGCTCAGCGCGAATATTGAGGGCGTGGATGGGCGCTTGGGTCTGCCAGCCACCGTCTTGATGGACGGGCCGGGTGATGAGCGCTATCACTTGGTGCCGGTGAGCAAGTTGTATTTCAATGCATACAATGCCAGCGGCAGACCCGATGACGGTTATGTGGGATTCGGAGCAAGCTGCGACGTGCCGTTTTTCGAAGATCTCAAGCTGCATGTGATGACCAGCGCTCGCGCTTCGGTGCCAGCAAACATTTACCTCACGGGCGGTTGGACAGAGAGCGGAGATACGTTTTTCTCAAACCGGAACTTCGACCCCAATCACCACGCATTCCCACCCATGGGCATCAGCGTGGAGGATTATCGGAATCCACAGGTGGAAAACGCATATGTGCCGCGCGCACAGCAGTCGATCTTCGGCTTGGTGGATCTGGACTACCCGATGCAGTGGGACACGTCTGGCCGTTATTTCACAACATGGGGCGGTGACCGCGAAGTGGATCTCTTCGTCGTGGATGTGCAGCATCAGGTGGAATATCTGAGCGCCGAAAATGCTGAAATCACCTTCGGCGTGCAATACGAAGGCATTCCACAGATCAACCTAGCCAGCGCGGTTTTCGACCAAGCCGAGGAGCAAATCGGCGCGGTCCGAGCACTGGTGGATAGCGCGAGCGAGGAAGTCACCGCCACTCTGTATCGCGGCGTGGAGGAAATCGGCAACCTCGTCAGCGATAACATCGAGCTGCTACTGGATGAGGCGCTTGATGGCATGGAGGACGATGTTTTGTGTCCGCTTTACGATCAATTGGAGACTCTGCTCACTAGCTTAGAGACGGGCACCACAAATTATAATGATTTCGTGGACCGTGGTGCGGGTGATTTGAAAAGCCTACTCGATAGCAAGTTTAACACCGCTGGTGCGGGAGTCGCTACGATACAAAATCGCATCAACGAGCTGGCGAATACAGTAGGCGAGGCATCGAGTGTGTTGACTCGGATCGACCGCTCATTGGAAGACGGCGTGATGGCGATTAATTCTGTAATCGGTGAAATCACCCAACAGCGGAATGAGCTCGGTGAGCTGGAAAATATCGTCGGGACTTTCAATGGAGTGAGCAATCGACGGCTCGGCATCCTCGCTCGGGATAGCAATGGCGACCGCGATATCGTTAATCGTTTGCTGGATGAGCTGATGCGCGAATTGGCTCCAGAAGGACTTGCCGACGAACTTTTTGCCGGTTTGGCGGAAGGTCTATCTGAGGAAATCAACGCACAACTCGGAAGCCTGCTAGAAGAAGCGGATCCGGCATTGGATCGCATTGTTGAGGTGCTGGGAGAAGCCCGGACGTTCCTCGTCGATGTGCGCACGCAACTCGCGAATGGCATCGAAATGGTGGAGGAATTCGAGGCGATCCTGAACGGCGCGACGATGGAGGTGACGCAGATTATCAATGACGTGCGCGAGTCCACTTTCGATTTCATTGATGAGGTGGCCTATGCGGCCCGGATCGATGATGAGCCCTTGAACGCCGCGCGCAGTCTGCTGGATGAGTTTAGCAAAGAAGAATTCGTCGCTCACATTAAGGCAGAAATCCGCGACCAACTTCTCAACGCGTTGTTTGTGCAGCAAATCCAAGCTACGCTGCGCGGATATATCTCGGACTTGGAAGTGGCGATGAACTCAGCCATCGATTCGGTTTTCAGCGAAATCACGAATCTATGCCGTGAGGTGATTGATGAGTTCCTCGGGCCGATTGATGATGCGATCAATGGTCTGGCTGGGGACATCAATGAATATGTGGGAGCAGGTTCCCTCGACGGCTACGCACACATTGAGGGAGATACGCTGCGCCGCTTGCGCATCGATGCCGAAGTGAGTCTGAAGGTGCCCGATGAAATGGCGTTGAAAGGCTTTTTCGAATACAACTGCTACGACAGCACCACGGACGGCGCGGCCTGCGTGGACCCTGGAACGAGTACGGTGGAAATCAAAGTGGGCGCGATCGATGCGCCACTTGATTGGGTGAATCCGGGAGTGAAGGCGGATTTGACCGTGTGGTTCACGATGGCGCTACGCGCGTCGCCAGGCCCAGGCGAAGCAGCCATCTACCCGAAAGGCATCGGTGGTTCGCTGGAAATGACTGAGGGTGAGATCAACTTCGAGTCGCTGCGGATCACCCGCTTCGGCGCGGCGGTGGCAGTCGGCATCGACGATTGCTACCTAGCGGCTACCGCCACGGTGATTGTTTCGGGCTACGAGGCAACGGGCGGAATTTTCTTTGGCAGAAGTTGTTCGCTGGAGCCCTTGGAAATGGTGGATCCCGATGTGGCCGGCTTGATTGGACCTGCGCCGTTCATTGGAGCTTATGTGTATGGTGAAGTTTGGATCCCAATTTCCGAGGTGGTGTTGGGAATCCCGGCGAGCTGCTTGTTCCAGATTTCCGCAGGTGTCGGGGCCGGAGCGTTTTACTTTGTGAGCGGCCCTGACAACATCTCCACATTCGGCGGTAAGATGCTGCTGGGCGTGAGCGGCGAAGCGCTGTGCATCGTTTCCATCCGCGGCGAGGTGAACCTGATCGGTGTCATGAGCGGCTCCAGTCTGCGCTTCACTGGAAAAGGAACCCTAACCGGGAAAGCCGGACCGTGCCCTTTCTGTGTGAAGTTTAAGGAAAGCGTCAAAGTTACCTATCAAGACGGAGATTTCACCCTCGACTGAAGATTCTAGAGCCGTTCTTCCCATTCATTGTGACCATGAAAATTTTATCCGCACTCATCACCGCCGCGCTCACCACATTGGCGCTCGGGCAAGCAACCTCAGATCTTCTCACGACTATGGGCACCACCGCCCAGAGCGGAGGAAATGACTACGCCTACATCCTCTGGCAGCCGGGTGATCCATCGAAAACGCTCGGCACACGGGTGGCCATTTACTCGAAACCGGGCGGTGCCAGCTCGCTATCGCCCTTCGAGAAACACGGCGTGCAAAGTTTGCAAACCAGCGCAAACACCATCCGCGCGATGCTCGAACTCGGGCTCAAAGTGGACGCTTACGGCCCGCAAATGGTCGAGCGCATCGATGGAATCTACCAAGACGTGATCTTCAACACCGGCGAAGCACCGTCATCATCCACCGACACTCTGGATTCTGCCGACAAGCTGTTTTTCCTGATCCAGTCTGCGATCAAAGACCCGCGCAGTTTGGCGCGCTTGTTCATGCTCGGTCGCTCTCATCCCGGTGTGATGCAGGCTTTGGGACACGCCTATTTGCAACCCATTGATGCCACTGGAGTGCGCACGTTCGAGATCCGTGAAATCGACAATGCAGGCGCTGACGTGCGGGTGCTGGGCCGGGTGACGCTTGATCCAGAAAATCCACTCGAGCTCGATGCACCGGGCATTCCGATTCAAGTCCTGCATGAGGTGCATGCGGAGTCTCAGTATCCCATCAACCCGAAAGACCATCTCAACGTCCGCCTGCGCTGGGGCGTCGAGTCTCCGCTGCGCGAAAAAATGGCGCACACCTTCGGCTTCGATTTGTTTCGCGTGAAAAAAGCCGATGCAGAAGCGTTCGGATGGGACGCATCGCCGCCCACTCCCGAACAGATGCGCAGTGCGCTTGCGACGATGCTGCCAACCGACACCGATCCAGCCGTCGCCCAAGTGAACGAGCTGCCGATTCTGCCTGAAACGCTTTTGACCATGGCAGAAGCGCTGAACATAGGGGACAGCAAGTCGCTTTACACCTCAAACGACGGTGTGCGTTACCGTGGTGGCGATGGCAAGAATGTGCGTCGCCCATTCAGCGATGGAGAGGCATTTTACTATTTCGCTGCCGCTCGCGACATCCTCGGGCGCAGTGGTCAACTTTCTCTGGGATCACTCGTCACGATGTGCGATCGCCAGCCACCATCGCCGCCGTCGATTCAAGCGGTGACCGGCATTTATCAGCGTCCACTCAATCAAGCGCAGCGTGAGGCACAGAATTTCCCACAATTTTTGCAGGTAAAAATCCGCCAGCTACGCGAGCGTTCGGGAGCGGAATTACCAGACAGCGCGGCACCCTCTGGCTATCACGTCTATCGCTGGAGCCGCCCTGACGAATACCTAGAAACACCCGGCAATCCTGCTTTTCAGCGGATCGGTTACATCGCGCACCAAGCCGGTGATGCGTTTGTGAGTTTTAACGACAATGGCGTGGGCGCTCCCACTCCTGCGACGCATCTGGATCGCTCCGTGTGGTACACCGTCCGCGCGGTTGGCAAGAGCGCCTGTTCCGGTGAAGTTCTCAGCGGCCACAGCAGCCCGATTGCGGGTTTCCTCCGCGACTTCAAGGCGCCGGGTGGCCCGACAGGTTCGGTCGTCATTTGCCAGATTGAGCCGACAGCGACTTTCAAAAGCCGCGCCGCCAAAAATCCTGCCGACTTTGATTTACCGCCAGATTATGAAGGGATCGCCGTGCGCGTGCAGCGCGTGACGCCAAACATCCGCTCGGCCATGATCGAAGTGGCGCTGCGGCGTGCGGATCAAAGTTGGCTGATCGTTCACGAGCGCGAGGTGATGTATCAAAATGGAAATTTGATCACCGAAATTCTGCCGTTTCCAGAGCCGGTTGGGAAACAAGGTGCACTGCGAGTGCGAGTGAAAGGCACTGCCATCACCGGGGAACAATCCAACTGGGCGCAGCATGTTTACGATGGCAGTGCACAACCGTTTGCTCAGTACGACTTCGAGGTGAGTGCTCGGATGGAGTGCAAGGAGCACACGGATTTCCCACAGCCATTTCATTTCGGCACCAATCTGGATGGCACGGTGAACATCATCAACGGGACGCTGCTTTTGCCTGTCGGCGAGAACGTGCACGAGTGGCGGATCTATCGCCGCGTGGGGCGCGATGGCCCGCTGACCTTGGTGAAGAAAGGGGAAGGGCTGGATTTACCGCTCGCGGTTGCTTGGGAGGACGACGCGCTGCCATCTGCTTCGGGTGCGATTGTTTGTTACTACGGCCAGGTCTTCGACCAAAATGCCAACCCCAGCCCGCTGCGGCCGCTGGGCTGTGTGACGATGGTTTCACCGCTATTGCCGACTCCGATGTTGGCTCCGATCACGCGCGTAACGGACGATGGAACGACTGCGACATTGCGACTGGATTGGTTCTGCGACCCCGCCGGAGTCGAGCGTTTCGAAATTTTTGCGGCCGATCAAAATGGCGAACCCTTTGACGTCGGCGGACTTTCATCCCGGCTTCAGGAAATTCCACTCGTCGGTATGGCCGCAGATTTCCCCGATCTGGGATTCGACCTTTATCAGACGACCCGCCTGCAAGGCGCGTTGGGAAGCGGCCCATCGTTCACTGTGAACGTGACGGTTCCTGCTGAGAAAACGCTGTTTTTTGCCGTGCGGGCGTGCGGACCCGGCGAATTCCCAGCACGCACCAGCGGCAGCCTGAGCAACGTGGCAACCAGCGCCAGCGAAGTCGCCAGCACCACACCGCAGCCAATCATTCCTTGGCCAGCGCGCCCACTGCCCGGTGTGTTCGACCACCGCCGCGAGATTGAAAGTTATGTCCAAGGTGAAGGACCATTTTGGCCAGTGGTGATGCCGACCAGCTACGCCAGCGCTGCGACCGGCATTCTGATTGGTCTGTCGGATTTCCAAATCGAGCCGCTTAAGAACAATCGCGATGCGATCCAAGCCTTCACATCGGACACGCCCGAGAGCTGGCTGTTTCAAGTCCGCAGCACCAGCGGCGACATGTCCTCTCTGGAGCCGCTGATGCCGTTCATGCTCTACCGCCACCAGATGCCTAGCACCCAGCATCCAAGCGCTCGGGCGAACTTGGTGCAATGCACACCCATGATCGACCGCATCTCGTGGAAAAAATTGAGCACCCGCTACGAAGTGCGCGATCCTTACCTCACCTTCCAACCTCTCGCTGGCGGCCCCCCAGTGATTTTCCCCATCCCGATTAGTGGCGCTTGGGACGATCTCAACACTCCGCTCACAGGGAATCCCGATGTCGGCGGAGCTCCTCGCCCGCGCTACTTGGACGATGCCACGGGCCTGATTTTCCTGAAAGACGTGCTGCCTGTCATCGCAGGTGCGAAATACCGCCACATCATCGTTTGTTTCGATGAAGACCGCGAAATCCGCCGCGTCATCCCACTCAATCCTGTTCAACACTGAAACGCTCAACTCACGTTTTATCATGAAATATCGATCCGCCATCCTGCTATCAGCTTATTGCCTGATTCATAGCGCCGTGGGAGCCCCATCTTCTGATCTCGGGGGTGAATGGTACGTCCCTGCGGAAGGCTTTGATGGTGCCATCGCTATGGTCGAAAAAACCACTGGCTTGGTGCGCATCGGCCATGTGTCACCCGCAGGAAATGTCTCATGGCAGCTCACCCCCACCGGCATCAGTGCGGTATCCGATGTGGCGACCACCGGTGACACCTTATCCACTAACCTCCTACACCTCACTTCGCCATACGACAACCGGGTGGCGATGGTTAAGTTTGCGATTGGGACGACGACCACCTCTGCGCTGTCGAACATCACTGGAGTCGGCACACAAGCGGTCACCGAGGGAAGACGGCCATTCCGCGCGATGGTCGGCACGAGCTGGAATGGCGGCAGCCAATCCGGTCGGCTGGAGGAAATGCAGAACATCGATGTAGTCCCTAGCGCCCTCGCCACGAAAAATCACTCACGGCAGACCTTACGTCTTGAGCCAATGACGGACCCGGTCAGCGGAAATAAAGTGGCCGTTCACGCCTACCAATACTCACCCGGTAATTTGGGCCTTGCGCTGGCTCAGGAAAATTTCGGGGTGATCACTGAGAATGACCTCGTTGCCCTGTCGGGAAATCTCGAATTCGTGACCGACGTGAAAAACACCGCAGGCGCGCGGATGATCGTCGCTTTCGATGCCGGTAGCTCGCTCTGCCGACAGCTCATTTTGAGCAGTCCGATCAATCCCAGCTCCACCTACACGTATTATGGGACATCGACTTTTCCCTTCGCGGTCCGCGCTTTGATTCCAGTGCCGCTCAGTGGCGCGGGGCCGATGGCTGACGGCGTGATCGCCATCGCCAACGATGGACAACAAGCCGCTTGGTTTCGTTTTGACCCTAGCGGAAACATCATCAACAGCGGCCACACCTTCACCCCCACAGGCGGCATGTTTCTCAGCGGCGTGCTTCCCGTCGCGGGTGTAGGAATGGTGATCGCAGAATCGACCGAACTCGGTCTGCCAGCATCGTCTTACATCTCCCAACTCTGGAACGGCAGCGAGTGGGTCGATAAGGATAGTGGCAGCATTCCGGGAGACAGCCCACAAACTCAGACCGCCGCATCGGTGTTGTTTTTCGATTCTTCCCCGTTTGAAAATGAGTCCTCGCAGCTACTGGGCAGTCAGTTCTTGCCCGACTGGTCGAGCTTGTATGTTTACCCGGACGCTTTGCCCTCTGCGATCATTCAAGAGGGTTTCACAGATTCTAACGGAGGTTTGCAGTCGAACGGTGAAGCATTTCTCTCGCTACCAGCAGGCACCGCTTATGTGGTGACCAATCAGGTGGATCAGGCACTCAGCATCAGTTCGCTGGGTAGCACTTCTGGGGGATTTTCCCTGCCGGACCTGACCATCACCCCGCCGAGCGGAAACTACAGCTCGCCATTTCAATGCAGCGCGGTTTTCAGCGAGTCCACCCATACGCTTTATTGGCGCGCAGACGCCACAGCCGCTTGGAATCTCTATGAGTCACCCATCGGCATCGGCTACACGCGCAATCTTCAGTTTTATCTGCAAGCGAACAGCGGTGGGGTGAATGGCCCGATTGTCACTCGCGATTACACGTTTCCCGCCACG
>JBGSLX010000120.1:0-3724 GCA_041740475.1 Akkermansiaceae bacterium
GGCGCGTCAGGCATCACAAGGCGGTGCTCGATTTCTGGTAGATGCATACTGCGGCTCGGGTCTGTTCGCGCTCACCCTTTCCCGAAATTTCGAGCAAGTCGCGGGTGTCGAAGTTTCGGAAACGTCGTGCGAATGGGCGCGCAAAAATGCCGCCGCCAACCAGATTCAGAACGCTACTTTTCTGACCGCTTCTGCCGAACATATCTTTGCGGAAATTGCGTTTCCTGCCGCAGAGACCGCAGTGGTCATCGATCCACCGCGAAAAGGCTGCACCCCAGAATTCATCGAGCAATTGGTGACTTTTGGACCTTCGCGATTGGTCTATGTTTCCTGCGACCCTGCCACCCAAGTCCGCGATCTCAAATTGCTCGGCAACGGCGGCTACCAGCTCGAAGAAGTGCAGCCGTTTGACCTCTTTCCACACACGCGCCACTTGGAATGTGTGATGACGCTGGTGAAACATTGATGAGTTCACATGCATTGTGAACAACTTGGGAAAAGTGTGATGGTGACTCGTTAGTCGAAAAATCCACACCGTGAAGGATTTTCCAATGTGACGAAACCTTCACACAAAGTCCGTTAGCCGCCCTGAAGAAACGTCTTTCTGGGCAGTTTGATTTGAACATTGATACAAACGATTGATTGATCTCTAAATGACTGAATGTAAGCGATTTGCGTCGTTATTCAGAAATGATTCACCGATGTATTTGGGGCATTAAACGAATTTTCAAAGCGACAACTCCCATGCTTACGATGCAGAGACGGATGTGACAAAGCCTTGGTTTTACAAGCACTTCGATGAAAATCTGCAAGGCTGAGGCGATGTGAACAACTTGGGAAAAGACTGAAAAAACCCGCTTAAAAGTGCTCGGTTGCGATTAGTTTCGGGTTCGTTCGCTTTGCGCTTTACGGCGTTGAATCCTGCCTTCACAGAGATGCCGTTCGTCTGCGGAAAGACTGCAGGCACTATCACCAAATCCATCCAACCACCCATCATGGACATTCAAATTGCCACCCTTTGCGATCACGCAGCCGACTACAACGGCAAGCTGGTCATTACCGGAACATTCGACACTTTAGCAGCTCGCGCATTGCCAGTCGTTCATCCTTCCTGCGCGTTAGCTCTGCGTTTTTGCTTCACCCAAGAAGACGCCGGTCGCCACAAGCTCTCGATCAATATCATCAATGAAGATGGAGAATCACTCGACCCGAACAACATGCCGATCGAGCCGGAATTCGAAGTTCAGATTCCGAAAAACACCCCATTCCTCACGCGCAACATCGTGATGAATCTGCAAGGACTCCGCTTCCAAGAAGCAGGCATCTACTCAATCGATATCGGTTGCGATGGCGAGGTGCTCGTTCGTTTGCCACTGCGCATCGTGCAAGTGACTCAAGGACCAAACGGCGAAACACAAATCGTCTAATCCGCAAGCTCGCGGAGCCAGCGGGAGAAAAATTCCGCTCCCTCATTCAAAGCCGCGAGTTCAATGAACTCGTCGGCTGTATGCGCTTGATCGATGGATCCCGGCCCGAGGCAGATCGAAGGCAAGCCACCGTTTGATAAATGGGCCGCATCTGAAAACCACGGTGCGCCTGTGGTTTGCATTTGAGAACTGGTTTTCAGCAAACGATGGATCATCGGATGATCTGCAGAAGTTTCCATCGGAGGATTTTCCCGAGGATTGATGATTTCAACGGGCAGCCCGTTTTTGGCGATCACTTCTCGCAGCAAATTCAGCGCACCGCCTGCTGCCGCTAGTGAAGGCGTGATCCGGATGTCAATTTCTGCCTCCGCGAGGTCGGGAACAATGTTCGGGCGAGTGCCGCCACGGATGACGCCGATGTTGAGGGTCGAGCGCCCGAGCACCGGATGTTGGTAGTTCGCGAGTTCCGCACTCAATTGATCATCAAGGAATTGCAGCACTTTAGACAGCTTGATGATCGCATTTTCACCGCGCTCTGGCATTGAGCTATGCGCCGCTCGCCCGGTAGCGCGCAACGTCGCCCAAAGCGATCCTTTGGTGACGTGGACGATGTTCATGGAGGTCGGCTCGCCAACGACTGCGAAGATATAGTCAGCGGCGTACTTACTGGCAAAATCGCGCGAACCGAACTGACAGGATTCCTCGCCCATGAATGCCACGAAATCGACGGCGACCGGCAGCCGCGCGAGGATCTCGCGGTTTTCGTAGAGCGCCCACAGCATGGCGGCCATCGGACCTTTGGTATCGCTCGCGCCGCGTCCCCACAACCGGCCTTCGCGGATTTCCCCGCCGAAGGGTTCGATGGTCATGCCACCCACGCCGACGGTATCGAGGTGAGGTCCGAGCAGAACACGCGGGCGTCCGTCGCATGGCGCGAAGCGAGCGATCAAGTTCGGGCGACCGGGGTGGATTTCTTCCAAAACGACCACCGCGCCAATGGATTCCAGCCAATCCTTGAGAAATATTGCCAGCTTCTCTTCACCCGTCTCTTGCGTGCCCGGGTTGTTGTCCGGGTTTACCGATGGAATGCGAACAAGTTGCTGGAGCAGGTGGACGACGTCGCTTTTCATTGCAGCTACTTTGGCCACTGATGTTGCGGATACAACAGGATTCATTCTCATGCGTCGGATGTGCAAACTCGCGCTGTCGCTGCCACTATGATCTACGTAGGCAAACACCTTATTTCCAAGCGCCAAGCACTGTGCATGGTTGGCGCTCCAGTTGCCTAGGAAGATTTCCGGTTGGAATACCTTGCGTTTTCCAGACTGGCTTCCCATGTTCCGCCGCATGCATCCTGATGTGGCGAAACTGGTTGAAGCCGGTCGCATTCCCAAACCGGTCGGTGAGCGACTGACACAGTTAGCTCCCGGAAATTTCTGCATTCACAAATCTTTCGGCTCTGGAAAAGTCGCAAGCTGGGATCTTTCCAGCAAGCGAGTCACCATCGACTTTGAAAAGTCTGTCGGCCAGACGATGGAGCTGCAATTTGCCTTCCAAAAAACCGAGTGGATTCCCGACGACGACTTCCGAGCCCGTAAAATCGAGCAAATCGAAGAACTTCGCACCCTCTCGAAAAGCAATCCGGTGCAACTCGTCGTCCACCTGCTCCAAAGCCACGGCGGCAGCATGAGCGGCGATGCGCTCGAAAAAGAACTCTGCGGCACCGTCATTCCGGAGCCAAATTTCAAAAAATGGTGGGATTCCACCAAAAAGGCGCTGCGCG
Source organism: Akkermansiaceae bacterium (assembly GCA_041740475.1). Classification (GTDB taxonomy): domain Bacteria; phylum Verrucomicrobiota; class Verrucomicrobiia; order Verrucomicrobiales; family Akkermansiaceae; genus Luteolibacter. The sequence goes on from JBGSLX010000120.1 coordinate 3,211, forward strand.
AAAGTCGCCTCGCCGTGATCCCGCCCAAACGCACCGAGGCCATCGTCCTCCGCACCGGCGATCAAACCCCAGCTCAGGCGCTTGTCGCTGATTTCGAGGCCTCCCGCGACATCAAAGGCATGATCAAGGCGCTCGAAGCCATCGCCGCCGACATCGGCGCGTTCGAAAACGACACAGAATCTCTCAAACGCCTGCTTCTCGACATCGACGAAGGCGCGAAAAAAGCTGCCCGCGTCCAGCTTGGACAGGCTCTGCAATTGGTCGCGGCCCGCGACGAAGTGATCGGTTCTTCCAAAGCTTTGGAAATGGACCCGACCGCAGTCCGACTCTCGGATTTGCTGCTTTCTGCCGAACCGGTGAAACTCGCTGAAGAAGCGGGCGCACTGCCATCTGGCCGTCAACGCGCGGTTTACGAGGCGTTTCCCGATGCCTTTGCCGAGGCGTGGGTCGAGAAAATCGTCCGAGTCTTCGACCGTGTCGGAGCGCGTGGCGTCACGGAAATCGCCCGGATTCT
>JBGSLX010000121.1:0-6790 GCA_041740475.1 Akkermansiaceae bacterium
GGGGCCCCCCCCCCCGCTGCCGACTGAATAGATCGATGGAACATTTTCACCATGTCTTTCCTTTCGTGGAGTTGTCTGGAGTAGCAAAGCGGGTGCGCGGTTGCTGGGGAATCGGGATGACGGTGCGCTCGTCTTGGCGCAGAGCTTCGAGCAATTGTTTTGCTTCTTCCTGAGTCATTTCCTGTTTCTGCACGCGTTCATTGCTCATCTCGCCTTGTGGCTGATCACCGTCTTTCTCTTCGCCTTCTTTGCCTTGCTTCGCCTCTTTGGCGGCTTGCGCGGCTTTTTCTTCTTCGGACTTCTCGCCTTCTTTCGAGCCTTCACCCTCTTTCGGCTCCTTGCCTTCTTCGCCGTCTTTCCCGTCTTTCGGCTCGCCCGGCTTTTCTCCTTCTTTCGGCTCTTTGCCATCCTCCCCTTCTTTGGTCTCGCCCTCGTCTTTCGGCTTTTCGCCGTCTTTGGAATCCTTTTGATCCTTGGACTCGTTGCCGTCCTTTTTCTCCTGCTCGTCTTTCTTTTCCTGGTCGTCCTTCGGGTCCTGACCGTCTTGTTGGTCGTCCTGATTTTGCTGCTTCTTTAGCTCATCGAGCTTTTTCTGAACCAGCGTCTTGTTGTAACTGGCATCTTCGTCAGCGGCGTTGAGCGCGAGCGCGTCCTCGTAAGCTTTGATCGATTCTTCCCAAGTCTTGATCGTCGCCTCGGGCTCCTTTTCCAAGGTGCTCTGGCCCGTTCGGAACAGCGCATTGCCGAGATTGTAATACGAGCGTTGCTGCAAACTGAGATCTTGCGTGCGCAGCGATGTTTTAAGCGATTCCGAGGCTTTCGCGAAATCGCCCTTGGTGTAGGCCTCGGTGCCCTCGTTGTAAATTTTCCGTGGATCCAAATTCGCGCTCACCGTTTCCGCCGCGCGGAGATCGAGCGTCGAAGCGAAAACGAAACCCAGCGCCAAGACCGCACTGGTCTGCGGTGAAATTTTGTGCCGCCGCGCAACCGATGGCAGGGCCCGGATTTTCTCAGCCCGACGCCGATCCGTGATGAAAAACTCCAGCAACAGCAGTGCAATCGCCGCGCCCAATGGCCACTCAAAGCGCTCCAGCGGAATGCGCTCCATCCGCTGATCTTGCTCACTCTGCGGCACCAATCGCAGTTTCTCCTGATAAAGCGTGTTCAACCCCTCCGCGCCACGACCGAGCGGGACGTAGAGCGCGTTCGTCACCTCGGCGATTTGCTTGAGCGTGGACTCGTCCAACGTCGTTTTCACCACCTGCCCGGATGCGTCGCGGACAAAATCCTTGCGACCATTTCCCAGCGGAATCGGGATCGTCGAGCCCTCCGGACTGCCGACGCCGACGGTGTAAATGGCCATGCCTTTTTCCGCAGCGGCCTTGGCGGCATCGATCACATCTCCCTGAAGATCCTCGCCATCGGTGAGCAGAACCAGCACGCGGTGATTGTTCGCCGTTTCATCCATCAGCCGCTCTGCTTCCTTGATCGCGCTCGCCAGATCGGTGCCTTGACGCGGAATGAGATCGGTATCCAGCGCATTGAGCGACTCGCGGAACGCCTCATAATCCAAGGTCAGCGGGCACAGCGCGAAGGCGCTGCCAGCAAACGGAATCAGCCCCACACGGTCGCCATCCAAGCGACTGACAAAGTCGATGATGCCGAGCCGCGCGCGCTCCAAGCGGTTCGGCGTGAGATCCTCCGCCAGCATGCTGCGCGAGGTGTCCACGGCGAAAAGGATGTCGATGCCCTTGCGCTTCACCTCGCGCCACTCGTAGCCCATTTGCGGACGCGCGATGGCGGTGAAAAGCAGCAAAATCGCCAGCAGCCACAGCCCGCGCTTGAAGTTGCGCAGCCTCGGGGAAAACCCTTCGGTCAACCGCTGGCGGAACCGCGGATGCACCAGCTTCGCCAAATCCGCCTCACGGCGTCGGTCAAAACGAATGAACAACCCGACCACGCCCGCACAAGCGATCAACCCGATCATCATCCAGATCGGCTGGGCAAATTGAAGTGAAGTTTCGTCCATAAAATTGGTTTAAAAACTCTCTGAAAAGAGAACAACGAAACCATCGAAACTCGCGAAAGAAGAGTGATTGAAAAGCCTTCCACAGCATCCGCTCACTGACGATCTGATTGTTTTTCTGCTCTTCATTTTTCGATCTTTTCGCCGATTTCGTTGTTCAAAATATTCCATGAATCAAGGCAGTCTGCGGAAGCGGGTTTGGCTTAGGACCAGTTCCAGCAGCAGCAGGCCCAGTCCGGGCACGAGGAACCAGAGGTAAAGTTCGTCGTATTGCTGGAACTTCTTGAGCTTGCGGGTGGTTTTTTCGAGCTGGTTGATCGAGTCGTAAATTTTCTCCAGGGAGTCGGTATCCGTGGCGCGGAATGACTGGCCGCCCGTCGAGACTGCGACTTCGCGCAGCATTTCCTCGTCGATTTCCACCTTCATCGTCTGCAAGTGGGTGCGGCCAAAACCATCCTGCACGGGCACCGGAGCCTCGCCGCGCGTGCCTGCGCCGATGGTGTAAACTTTGATCCCCAGCGCCTTCGCTGCTTCGGCTGCCGTGAGGGGATTCACCGAGCCCGCGTTGTTCACGCCGTCGGTGAGTAAAATGATGATGCGTGATTTCGCGGTGGAATCTTTGAGGTGGTCCACCGAAGAAGCGATGGCAGAACCGATGGCTGTGCCGTCCTCGACTTGGCCCATTTTCACATCGGCCAGCCGCTTGCCGAGAAACTCGTGATCGAGCGTGAGCGGGCTGACCAAATAAGGCCGTCCGGCGAAAGCGACCATACCGAGTTTGTCGTTCGGGCGCTGACCGACAAATTTCCCGACCACGTTTTTCACCACTTCCAGGCGGTTCACCGGTTTGCCTTCGAGCTCAAAATCCAGCGCTTCCATCGAGCCGGAGACGTCCAGCGTGAGCATGATGTCGATGCCGCTGGCCTCGATTTCAGACGAGCCCTTGCCATGACGCGGACGGGCGAGGGCGATGATCAGCAGCGCGAGCGAGAGCAGCCCGAGAAATGCCATCAGGCGACCGGCTTTCGAGCGGGTTTTCGCACCGACGTGGATCGCATCGTCAGTGGAAGGCATCCGGATCGCGACCGGGCGGCCCCAGCGGCCTTTCCAGATGGCGAGCACCGGCAGGAGCAGCAGCAGAAACAGAAATTCTGGATGCAGAAACTGGAAACTCTCGGTCATGGCGTGCTGGCTCGGGAAGTCGAGCGGACGAAGCTGCGTGCGGTATCGAGCAGTTCGAGGCGTTGGTTGAAATCCAAATTCACACCCGCGAACTTGGCCAAATCGCACGATTTGAGAAACGCCTTCAAGTGGTCGCTTTGTGAGCTGAGCGGTGAATTCGGCTCTTTGGCGAGCGCTTGGAGAAATTCTTCAGTCGTTTGGCGAGGTGCGAAGAGCTTGAAATGATCGGCGATGTATTGGCGGACCGCTTGTGCAGCTTGGTTCGCAAACGCCTCTGCCGCGATGGCTTCGCGCGTCGCCTCCAGTTCGGCGAGTGAGGTGAGTGCGATTTCGCGTGGAGTCTTGAGTTGCAGATTCCGAGTGCGTTTTTTCCACAGATAAATGGCGAGTGCGCAGAGCAGGACTCCGCCCGCGATCGACGACCAGAGCAGGATTGGCGACTTCTCCGGCACTGGGATTTCCACCAGCGCCTTGGGCCCGCGAATGTCTTCTTCTGGAGCGGGCGCTTGGGCGGACAAATGAAAGGTCAACACCGCGATCCACAGACCGCAGAAAAGACACCGGAAACTGGAGCGGACACGGAACATGACGATCAACCAGTGCGTTGGCGGCGGCTTTGGAAAAATCCGATCAGCGCGGGCATCCAGTTCTCGCCGTTGGTGAATTGCAGCAAGTCCAAGCCCAGCGAGCGAATCCGCGCGGCGGTCAACTCGCGGCGCTCGCGAGATTGCTTTTCGAACGCGGCTCGCACTTTCGCGCTGCCCGTATCGATCTCGACGACCTCGCCGCTCTCGGCGTCTTCGATGCAAATGCGGCCGACGTCGGGCAGTGATTCTTCGCGCGGATCGGTCACCGAAACGGCGATCACATCGTGGCGACGGTTAGTCACCTGCAGCTTGTTCCGCAGCAGTTTCAGCCGCTCTTCAAACGGTGCGCCCAGACAGAAATCCGAGACGAGGAAAATGACGGCTTTCCGGTGAATCACTTGGTTCGCAAAATCCAATGCTTTGGAAATGTTCGTCCCGCGTTTTTCCGGTTGGAAGAACAAGGTCTCGCGGATCAGGCGCATGATGTGCATGCGGCCTTTGCCTGGTGGAATGTAGAGCTCGACTTCATCGCTGAAGAGAATCAGGCCGACTTTATCGCGGTTGCGAATCGCCGAGGCGGCGAGCACTCCGGCGGCTTCGGCGGCGAGTTCGCGTTTGGAATCGAGCACCGAGCCGAAGTCTGACGACGCGCTGACGTCGATCATCAGCAAGATCGTGAGCTCGCGTTCCTCGGTGAAAAGTTTCACATGCGGCTCGCCAGTGCGAGCGGTGACGTTCCAGTCGATCGTGCGCACGTCGTCTCCCGGGACGTAATTTCGGACGCGGTCGAAGTCCATGCCACGGCCCTTGAAAACGCTGGCGTAGCGGCCGGCGAGCGAGTCATCGACCAGCCGGTTGGTGCGGACTTCCATGCGCCGGACGCGGCCGAGAATTGCCGCCGCGCGCGCCTCGTCTTTCACGCTGATGGGCGTGGCAGCTTTGAGATTCAACTTCTTCATCTTCTAACAACGATCCTCGATCCACAATCTACGATCCACTTCTTCACGGCACCGGCAGTTCGTCGAGGATGCGGGTGACGATTTGCTCGCTGTTCAGTCCTTCGGCTTCCGCTTCATAAGTGACGGTGACGCGGTGGCGCATCACGTCCATCGCCACGTTTTTCACATCGTGCGGAGTGACGTAAGCGCGGCCATTGAGAAATGCGTGAGCACGGCTGGCGAGTGCGAGATTGATGGTGGCGCGCGGCGAAGCACCGACACGGATGAGCGGCGCGATGTGGATGCCGTATTCGTCCGGGCGGCGGGTGGCGTGAACCAAGCGGACGATGTAGCGTTTCACTTTTTCGTCCAAATAAAGGCCGTTCACCACGGTCCGCGCTTGTTGGATGGCTTCCAGGCTGACGATGGGCTGCGGCACCGGCATTTCCTCAGTGGTGCCCGCCAGATCGAGCACGCGCATTTCCTCCTCCTCAGTCGGGTAGTCCATCACCACCTTCATCATGAAGCGGTCGAGCTGGGCCTCGGGCAGCGGATAAGTGCCTTCTTGTTCGAGCGGGTTCTGCGTCGCGAGCACGAAAAACGGCGCTGGCAGCGCAAATGTCTGCTCGCCGATGGTGACTTGTTTTTCCTGCATCGCTTCGAGCAGAGCGCTCTGCACCTTGGCGGGCGCGCGGTTGATTTCATCGGCGAGGATGAAATTGGCGAAAACCGGGCCGTGTTTGACGCGGAAGCGGGCCTCGCGCGGGTCGTAAATTTCCGTGCCCACGATGGCGGCGGGCAGCATGTGTGGGGTGAACTGGATGCGGTTGAACTTGGCGTTGACCAGTGAGGCCAGAGTTTTCAGCGCGAGAGTTTTGGCGAGGCCGGGCACGCCTTCCAGCAGGATGTGGCCTTTGACCATCAGGGAAATGAGCAGGCGGTCCACCAGATCGCTTTGGCCGATGAGATAGCGGCCAATCTCGCTGCGCAGCGGTTGAATCCAGTGCGAGGCCTCGCGCACCAACGCCTCGGCATCTGCATGTGGCACGGCTGTCTCGGCCGTGGTCTTCGCTGCGCCAGCTTGCGGCGCGGCTTGGTTTTCGAAAGGATGGCTCATGGTTCTATATCGTGGTTTAGAAAGCTTTATTTGAGTGGGCAGTTAGCGGCGCAATTTTCCGCGCTCGTCTAAAATCGATGGTTTTGCAGCCCGCCGCGCGCCTCTCACAGCGGCTTGGCATAGGTATTGCAGCGGTTGTGCCAGCCGGATTCCCAGCGTTTTTCGCCGCGATCTGGCGGTGAATTTGCGATGCGGCGTGAGAGCACTCGCTTGGAAGACGCCGCAAATTCACTGGCTGCGGCCGAACCAGCGGGCACCTCCTTCATTTCACCGAGCACTTGCAGCAATCCCCAGCCGCGACCTTGGTAGCGCTCGGCGGGATTCGTGCCCTCGCCCTTGAAATTGACGTAGTCGATCAGCGCGTAGGTGCCCTGTGGCGTGGTGCTGACTTTGCGGTAGTTCGCCTCGATTTTTTTCCGCTCACTGGCTGGCGCGGCGGCGAGGATTTTCGGCATCGCGGCTTGAGATCGGGCGATGATGAAATCCGTTTGCAGCGCCACATTCGCCGCGAGCCACAGCCGCAACTCGCTGAGTTCCGCTCCGTTGAACGCTTTTTGAAACTCCGCTTTGCTCTTCCACGGGCTATGCCGTTGCAACGCGACGGCTGGCGGCTTGGCTCCCTGTTTTTTCGAGAACTCGATGAACTGCGGCCAACTTTCCTGGAAGCGCCCTTTGAATCCCGCCGGATACCAAATGAAGTGCCCGATCCCCAACGAGGGAAATTCTTCGCCCGCATTCCAAGTGGTGAGCCCGCTCACCGTGCCCGCGCATTCGTTCTGCCAGATTTTTTTGCCAATCGCGTTTTTTTGCGCGGCACTCAACTCAGCGGCAAAACCCGACGAGTGAACGACCATGAACGCCATGAAGAGAGCTGCGAGACGAAGTGCAAACACGCCGCGAAGCTAGGAGCATCCAGAATCTTTCGGCAAGCTCAGTCGTC
>JBGSLX010000122.1:0-10458 GCA_041740475.1 Akkermansiaceae bacterium
CGGATCAAGCGCAGAGTCGGAAATCCCACAGCAGCCGTCATGCGCCGAACTTGGCGATTTTTTCCTTCGATCAGCTCCATTTCAAGCCATGAGGTGGGGATGTTTTTGCGATCGCGCACGGGCGGATCGCGCGGTGGAAACGCTGGAGCTGGCTCCAACATGCACACACGGCAAGGTCGGGTCCGATGGCCTTGAATCATTAAACCACCGCTCGCTAATGAATGGATGGCATCCGCAGTCGGCACACCCTCGACTTGTACGTGATAGGTCCGTGGATGAGCCGCCGCAGGGTCTAACAGTCGATGGTTCAGTCCGGCTTCATCACTGAGAAGAAGCAGTCCCTCTGAATCCATATCGAGCCGTCCTAGCGGATAAACGCCGGTCGGAAATCCGAACTCGGCGAGCGTGCGCTGACCGGGTTGGTCCGGCGTGAACTGGCACAAAACGCCGTACGGTTTATGAAATGCGAGGACCATGACTCACAGCAGGAATGATGAATCCGGCAGACACAAAAAACGCCCGCGATGTCAGCGGGCGTTCGTTTGTAATGAGCGGGCAGTGCAACCGGATGGTCCACTTGCTCACCAAGAATTTCAGAGAGCCATGTCTTTTAGTTTCTTCAAAGGACGCACTTTGACAACGGTGGTGGCAGGCTTCGCCTTGAAGGTGACCTCTTCTTTGGTGAAGGGATTGATGCCTTTGCGAGCTTTCACTGCGGGCTTACGGACGGTGCTGATCTTGAGCAAACTTGGGAGCACAAATTCACCAACCGCATTTTTCTTCAGGTGCGCTTCAATGACGTCACTGAGCGAATCAAGAACTGCAGCGACCTGCTTGCGTGTTAGCTCGGTTTCTCCGGCGATTTGGTCAACGATTTGGGTTTTGGACAGACGATCTTTGATAGGAGTGATTTTCTTAGCCATGTGGCGGATGCTTCCGAAGCCAGTGCAGGTTGTCAAGAGTCCGGCTTGCATGGAACGGATTTATTCTAGCGGCTGATCTCAGTGAAAACCCCTTGTTTCTTGCCATGCACGGACATTCTGGAAAGCTCCCGCGAGCCAAGAACTGATATCAATCCATGCCTAAACTTTCCGCCATTGTCGCCATGACTGTTGATCGTGTGATCGGCCAGAATGGCAGTCTGCCGTGGCACCTGCCGGAAGATCTGGCATTTTTCAAACGCACGACCTCCGGCAGCCCGGTGGTGATGGGGCGCAAGACTTATGAATCCATCGGACGTCCCTTGCCGAAGCGACGCAACATCGTGCTCACTCGCGATGCCGCTTGGTCTGCGGCTGGAGTGGAAGTGATCCACGCGCCAGAGGAATTGGCGTCACTGCCGGACCTCGCGGATCGCGTTTTCATTATCGGTGGATCCGAAGTGTATGCTGCCTTTCTCGCGCAGACCGATGAGCTACTGGTGAGCCATGTGTTTGCGGCCTATGACGGAGACACTTTTTTCCCTGAGTTCGAAAACGATTTTCCGGTGTCTGAATTGTTGGAATCTCACGCCACCTTCGAAGTGAGGCGCTGGAGTCGCCAGTCTGCGAACTGTGCTGAGTTAGAGATTGCGCAATGATTTAGCGGCGTCGCTGCGAGCAGCGAAAAATGCCGGCACTAGCGCGGCCAGCGAGCACAGGATAAATGCGAGCAAACCAATCACCGCCTGCTCCACCGGATTGTTGTGCGCTGGCAATACGCCAAATCCGGTGAAAGAAGCTGCAAACGGATCGAAGCCAAGGGTGCGGAAAATCCCTTGGATCGGCCCGCGAAAATGAATCACCAATCGCCCAAAGCCCACTCCCAACACGGCGCCGACCAAGCCAAGAATCATTCCCTGATAGAGAAACACCCGCACAATCTGGCCCGGTGCCGCGCCAAGTGCCTTCATCACGCCGATCTCACGCCGCTTCTGAATCGTGACGGTGAACATCACTGCCATCATTGAGAACGCAGAAACTAGCACGATGAATGAAAGCGCGAAATACATCATCAGGCGCTGCTGGTTGATCAGCGCGAAGAACGCCTGATATTGGTCTCCCCACGTGAGAAGCGACCAGTCCGCGCCTAGTTCTGTTCGACCCTGCATCGCCACTTCTTCTGCGGCGTAAGCATCGTCCAACCGCAGCGCGATGCCTTGCACCGCTTCGCCCAGTCCGGCCAAATCCTGCGCCAGGGGCAGAGGCACGAAAACATCCGGAGTCACCGCCATTTGCGAAGCTTGGTAAATGCCAATCACTTCCGCTTCTTTCGGCAGCACGATCTGTTTGAGGCCTTTCAAAGTTTCGCCATCCATCTTCTCCATGTCCGTCGTTTGGATCGCGGCGATGCTTTCCAAGATGGTTGTTTTGGTTTCCTGATCGAAAACAAAGTTGCCAGCAGCTTCGTCTTTCTCGCCGGATTCCAAAGCGATCAGTAGCTCGTTGACCAACTCCAACTCCGGCTGCCGGAGTGTCTCATCACGCAAGGCTGCGATTTTCTCATAGACATCGGTTAGCACCGGGATGGCCACCGCGTGCTTCTCGCCGCTCGGTTTCCACGCGGCGGCAAGTGCGCTGGTGGCGGCGTTCCACGCGGTGGCGAAGGCTTCGCGGAGAGGTGGGTTTTCAGTCGCTTTGTAGGCGCGCATCACTTCCTCGAAATTCCGCGTCGAATACAAACGAATCGTATCGCCGACATGCAGCCCGAGCTGGTCGGCCACAATCGAGGAAACAACCGCTCGGTCGTCGATGCCGAGGTCTGCGGATGAAGTCGGGTGCTGTTTGCGATCCAGCATTTGATCGATGCCCTGCACTTGAGCTGGGTCCGATGTGTCGATGCCACGGAAAAGAACCGGGCGCTGCCAAGACGCGACATCGATGATGACATTATCCGAGAGAAAAGCGGTGGCGGCTTTCACACGCGGCAGCTTGCGCGCATTTTCCGCAGCATCTTGCCAGTCAGTGAGTGGCATGACTCCGAGCCCGCCGGGTTCGTGACGCATCAGAATGTGCGGCGTAAAGCCGAGCAAACGCCCTTTCACATCGCGCTCAAGCCCCGCATAAACCGCCATCACCACCACCAGAACCAGAACGCCGAGCATCACGCCGATCAGCGAGATTAAGGTGAAGGAGGAAAGCATCGAGCGGCGCGGGTTGAGATACCGCCGAGCGAGCAAGAGGCTGAAGGAACGTCGTTTGATGGGCGCTAGCTAAGCGGGCGAATCGGCATCTGCAAGCGCAGAGGGGAAACGCTTTTCGCCGATGCGTGACGCGACAGTGCAGGATTACCACTGATTGGCCGGTTTCTTGGAAAATTGTTCGTCGCGCAATTTGCGAAGCTGTTCGAGCTGGCGTTGCTGAGCTGCGAGATCGGGATTCGAGTCGCCGACCATCGGCTGACCGTATTTTTTCCACGGCCCGTATGGCACCTGACTCGCTTCCACGAAGCGCCAGTGAACTTTTTGTCCTGACTTGATGCCCAAGTAATCGCGGACTGCAGGAGAAATATCGAGGCCTGCTGCGCCATTTTGTGAGTTGGAGGGCGGCTTGTTTCCAAACACATATTCCCAATCGTCTGTCACCCACGGTCCACAGTCTTCCCATTGCGCGTAACAACTGCGGCCATTGCGGTAAATCTGGAGCCATCGCCCTTTGCAGACGGTTTTTCCGGGTTTGGGACTCATTCGCGAAAACCATGGAATGACTTTCGAGGCTTCGGGCTTATGCGTGCGGTGGTTCAGCACATCGTTGTATGGCAGCGCCACGTAGAAAGGATTGAGTCGCGGCGTGAACGTCGCTGGGCGAAACTCGCCGCGCGTGTGACAAGCGAGCCGCGCGGTGGGGTCGGGGTTGTCATAGCCACCAAAGTTGATCGCCCATTCCGTGTCCCATGACGACTTGCAGTTAGGTGTGGGGTTGCGTGCGGTCGGTTGTTCGCCCACCCAGAAGATGGTGCAAGTGATGTGAGTTTTCCATGGGTAGCGGATTCCCGTCTGCGGTGCTGCCGCTCGGGATGCCTCTGTGGATCGAGTCCCCGTGGGCACCACCACTCGCGGCATTTGCTCTGCGCTGGCACCCATCACTCCAGCGGCCAGCGCGTAAATCGAGCTGCGCTTCAACAGGGAACCAAGGCGCTTTGCAGAAAAAGTCATGAGTCATTGGCCGCTTCCATTGCAGCCATACGGAATTGAAATTTCACACTGAACGTTTCCCATGCAAGAGAAAGCTCGCGGATCGCGCGATCATTCACATTTGCGACAGTAAAATCACATGAGCCGATTGGATCATTTCATCGCGATAGCTCGGACCATCGAAACGGTAATTTTCCGGTCTTTCTCTCCTGCTTGTAAGACGAAGTCAAAGTCATGCTCCATGCTCTTTGGCTTGAGACCAGATAGCATGAAAGTGGTGGTCTTTAACTTTCCATCGCCGAGCAATGCATGCTGCTTGATCGATTTCCCGCCGTTGTAGGCCAACTGTAGGGTGCCCGATTTTTCGTCAAGATAGGTCACTTTCACCGCGAGGTTGGCTTTGAGGCCCGGCCATCTGGAGTCGATCTGGAAACCGATGCGTTTGCCAGTTCTGGCGATGTAGTCGTAGTATCGATCACCCTGCACCATCCACATTTTGATGGGCTGTTGGATTTTTATGGCGGGGCGCGTTTCAAATCCCGCTGCATCTCTCTGGAAAAGCCAGCGCTCGAAGTTTTGGATCGGGAGCCCTTCTTCCTTCTCTTGTGTTGAGATTTTCCGTTCTGCCTTGTCTGGGTTCTTATAATTACCGGACTTCATATAACTGGTCCTGAGAAATGTCCAAACGTCCGGCGTGTCCTCCACGGTTCTGGCGAGCTGAAGCGAAAGAAATGGCAGCATTTCAGGCACCAAGTGACCTGTCGTGTGGATGTAAGTGCAGCGCATTTGCAGCGCTCTGAGAGTGCTGGTGAAATAGCGATAGGGATACGAGTTTGTGGTAGAGCCAAAGCGAAAACTCCGCTCAGCAGTGGCCCATGCAGGTTCGTATTCCTCGTTGACCTCACCGTTGAAAGCGAGTTGCCGCAGGATCGGTGCTTTTTCGTCCACGCAGAGATAACCGTCTTCATCGATAAATTGGCCGAGATCTGCATTGGGTATGTTGTAGAGATACATTTCCACAAATCCTCGTCGCACACCGAAGCCTTTTTCGAATCCATAATGACTAGATCCGCCCATGAAAACTTTGTGTTCCATGCCTTTGAAAGCGCGGTGCCATACATCGAGCCGTTCTCTCACATGAGGCATTGCATCATTTTTTTCGGCTTCCGACTCCTTGAATGGGCCGATGCCTTCATCCCCTAGGCTGTGTGAGGCGTATCCGACGTAGGCCGCTTTCACCATCTTGGGGATTCCTGCCTCCGCCATGGCATCGACTAATTTGATATAACGTTTGTGAAACTCTGGGTGCGCAGGATCGAAGTTGAGATTGTGACTTTTATTCTTCTGAGGAAGTAGGGACACGCCATACTTTTCTAACCATAAAGGAGCCTCGCCACCATTTACGGCCTTGGGACCATTGCCTCGCGACTTGGAACATGTGAGAATGCGCAAAATGATATCAAGGCCCGCTTCGTTGCCTTGCTTGATGCGAGAGATCACCTTCGAAAAGTCATAAACGCCTTCCTCTGCTTCGATGTCTCGCCAGCTCACCCACAGCAATCCGACCCCGTTGGCTTTGAAATTCAGATCCAGTGGAATGTAATCTTTGTTCAGACCCATGAGTCGTTGCAAACCGACAAGACTCTTCTCTGCGGGCTTCACATGATCTGGCAAAGACCAATCCCAGCCCTCAATCGTGTGCTCCTTTGTGATCCACGGTTGTGCGCGGATCGTTTTTAAGTCCTCCGTCTCGAGGTGTCGATAAGTCGGCCAATACGGATAATTGCTCTCAGGAAGAACATTCGGATTGAGCTTCAAAACCGATTTCGGAACTTCCTTCGCCATCGCGCTCGGCAAGATGAGAAGCAGAACGCAGGAAATCGCTCTCCAACTTTTCCTCGCCAAGCTGCGGCTTGAGTTCATCGGTTGGTCGGGTTGTTGGTTGGAAAATTGAACTTATCAACTGGGGAAACTGTGCGCGCATTTTTGATCAGCGCATCGAGATCGCGGACGATTTCTGGATTTGAGGCGGCGAGATTCTTGGTTTCGCTGGGATCGGTTGCGAGATCATAGAGCTCAAGTGGCGAGTTAGGATCCACTGAGACATTATAACGAACACCCTTCCAGTTTCCTTTGCGGATGGCGACACGACCCTTCAACTCGTGGAATTCCCAGTAGAGGTAGTCGTGTGGTTTTTGGGCGCCGGTTTGCAGCAAGGTCGGCAAAAAGGATATGCCATCGATGCCTTCTGGCGTGGGCTGGCCCGTCACATCGGCCATGGTGGGAAGCACGTCTTGAAAAGCCGAGGGATGATCCGTGACCGCGCCTGCTGGGATTTTTCCCGGCCATCTGGCCATCATCGGGACGCGGATTCCACCTTCGTAGAGGTCGCGCTTGTGGCCGCGCAGGCCGCCGTTCGAGTTAAAGTAATCGGGATTGTGGCCACCTTCTTGGTGTGGGCCGTTGTCTGAGGTGAAGATGACGAGTGTGTTATCGGCGATGCCGAGTTCTTCGAGTTTGGCCATGAGTTCGCCGATGTCTTCATCGACGGTTTCCACCATCGCGGCGAAAGCAGCGTGTGGTTCGGCTTGTGATCCATAGTCTGCCTTGCGGAATTCTGGCCCGTCATCCACGCCTTTAAATGGCTTCTCAGGCGAAAACTTGCCGCGGTATTTCGCCATGTATTTCTCGGGAGCGACCATCTCCGCATGGGGCTGGACGATGGGGTAAAACATGAAAAACGGGCGGTCTTTGTTCGCTTCCACAAACTCCAATGCCTGTGCTTGGATCAAATCAGGCGCAAACTCCTCAGTTTCTAGTCCGAAGTTCCCCCATAGCATATCTCGCTGGCGATCATTCCAGAGGAAGTAGGGATAGTAATGGTGAGCTTGGCGCTGGCAGTTATAGCCATAAAAGCGGTCAAATCCCATCTTAAGCGGCTCACTGCTAGAGCCTGGAGCTCCAAGGCCCCACTTGCCGAAAGCACCAGTCGCATAACCCGCTTTCTTGAACATGTGTGCAAGGGTGAATGTATCCGCTGGCATGGGAAATTGACCTTCTGGCTTCACTTCATAGTTTCCACGCACGATGCCATGTCCCACGTGGTAGCCAGTCATCAGCGAGCCCCGGGCCGGTGCGCAGACCGGTGCGGCGGAGTAATGGTGTTTGAAAGTGATGCCCTGTTTGCCAATGGCGTCGATGTTTGGCGTCTGAAATTTGGTCTGACCATACAAACTCAGATCGCCATAACCAAGGTCATCGGCAATGATATAAATGACGTTTGGCTTCGTCGCAGCATGGCTGAGGGTCGCCATGCAAAGAATGGCGAGTGTGAGTAGTTTTTTCATGAGTTGAGCAGGGTTGGATTATTCGTAGCGAAGGAAAATCACGCCATCGGGGTTGATGTCGATTTCGACTGGGGAAGCGGCGCTGACTTTATATTCCTTCCGACCTTTCCAGACGTTGTAAGCTTTTGCATCCCCCTCCAAGCCGATGCTAGCAGGGGTGAGAGTGAAGGTTTTCAAACGGTCGCTGCGGTTGAAGATGCCCACCCAGCCTTTTTTGTCGCTGCCTTTTTCCGGAGTTTTCCAAACGTCCACGCCATCCTCGAATGAGACACGTTTGCCCATCACGCCATTTTGATTGCACGCGAGCATTTCAGGATCTGTGATTAGGCGCAGCGAAAAGCCGTCCATCGTCGGCAAATCACCACCGATCATCAGTGGTGAGGCAGAAAGCGCGCGCAGAGTGATGAAGGTGAACATCTGGTCCGGTGAAAATTGCTGCCGACGGCGGTAGCCGTGACCTGCGAGACGCACGGCATTTTCATCACCTTCTCCCTGCATTTCTTTTTTGGGAGACATCATCAGCAACTGACCGAAAGGAATCATATCCATATCGATCCAGAAGTTTTCGGATTCTTTACCCGTCCATTTCGCCCAAGCATCGAAGCAGTCATCCAAATAATGAGCGTGGTCCCAAACGTCCTGAGTGACGCGTAACATGTGAGCTCTTTGGAAACTTTGGATCGCATCCACGGGCACTTTGCCACCCGGTGAGAGGCTCAAGAGGATGGGTTTTCCGGTTTTTTTGATCGCCTCAGCCACAGCTTCCACTTCGGCGGGATATGGCACAATGTCGTCATATTTAATCATGTCCACGCCCATGTCGGCGAGGTGCTGGATCAAGCCGTCGTACCACTCTTGAGCACCGGGCTTGGACATATCCACGCCATAGTTATAGGTGCACCAAGTGCAGTTGTTTTTCGGGTCGGTGTCTGCCACGTCGCGTGCCTTGAACGAAGTGCCCTTGATCGGCAAATTCATGTCATAAGCCTTGCGTGGAATGCCGCGCATCATGTGGATGCCGAACTTGAGACCCAGCTCGTGACAGCGGTCGATGATCGGTTTGAGGCCGCCCGCAAAATACGTCTCAGAGGGAATGACGTGGCCGAACTCGTTCAGCCTCACATCACTGGCATGTTTTTCGAGCGGGTAGAGCGTGCCCGGCTTGAGTTTGTATTCGCCGAACCAGCCGTTATCGATGACGAAGTATTCGTAGCCATACGGTTCCAAATGCTCGGCCATGGCTTCGAGATTTTCCATGGCGGCCTTCTCGTGAAGATATACGCCGTAGCTATCAAAGCTGTTCCAGCCTAAGGGCGGCTTCGCGGCGATGGGTTCGACTTCGGCGCCGACCATGGTTCCAGCGATGGCGAATAAGAGGGCTGTGGTGGCGAGAATTTTGGTTATAGGATCAATCATCGGAGCGAGGCTACCGCCAGTATGGCATGAGTCTATCAAGGAATTCAGCCGCATCCGGCAGCGCCGCTTCGCCAACATTTCACAATGCGATGAAAAACAACTTTCCAGCTTTGGTGTCCGGCACGATCAGCACACCGTCTTTTTCATCCACCAGAATGTCTGCCGCAGAGATCATGCCCGCACCCAGTTCGGTTCGCCCGCTGCCATCAGCTTCGTAGCGCGTGACCTTGCCTGTCATCACTTCGGAAACATAAAAGCGGCCTTTTTGATCGTGCACGATTCCATCCGCGCTGCGGTGTTCTTTCGCGATCACCTTCCAGCCATCGCCATTTCCTTCGAGAATGTTTCCGGTGAAAAATTCAGCCACACGCATCGTTCCGTCAGACAACAGATCGATCCCGTTGGGGCAGAGCATCGCGGCATTTGGAGCAACTTCTTCGGTCACTTTGCCATCCAGCGTGATGCGATACACGCGCCCCACCATCGGAACAGCTTTTGCTTCCGGGCTGTCCAGCGGCCAAAGTTTCATATTCGAATCAAAAATTTTGTCCCGCGCTCCCATGTCCGTGACCAACACACTTTTGCCATCGGGCGCGAGCACGACGTCATTGAGATAAAGCGGCGGATGCGGGAAATCCTCTGGGCCAGCCAAAACCTCTTTCTTCCCATTCTTGTCCACCTTCCACACCTTCTTGAAATCGGCGGTCACCAGAAAATCTCCGATCATCACGATCCCTTTGGGGTCATCCATCCCATCGCAAAATGGCGAAATTTTTCTCCCATCCATCATCACAATGCCACCGTTGCCATCGCCCTCGGTGCGGGTCGCACCCATCAATGTGATGTAAAATTTTCCTTCGAAGCCACGGGTGATGCTTTCAGGGTTATTGCCTACCGCGAGTGCCTCCTGAGCGAATGCAGCCCCGCTAGGGAGGCTCAAAGCAGTCATGAGAAAAGCGGACATCTTGCCTAAGATTGGATTGAACATAATCCGCAAACTAAGCAGCCGACTTTCACGTGTCAAACCACTGCGGCGAGGATTTCGTCGGCTTTAGTCGCGTCCGTGATTCATTCCAGATATTCGGCAAGCTTGGAGAGCGACCAACAACTTTTATGCAGATGAACGTGGCGGCGGTTTGCAACCGCCAAGCCCAAAAAACCTACGCGACATGCGCAACGCGGTTGCACGCCACCTCCACTGGTTTTTAGCTGAAATTTGATGAAACTAGCGATTGTTGAAGAAAATCAAGTACTCGACGAAGAATATCAGGACCAAAACAATGAAATTTTAGCGATCGGCGAAGACTTTCGAGCGTCTGTTAAAGGAAAACTAGAGGTTTACCAAGATAATGAGGGCTCCGACGAAGAGGATCATGAGCAAAACAATGAATTTTTGGGCATTGTTGAAGGGAAAGAGCACTTTGACCAAGAAATCGGGGTTCTGTTGAAGAAAAATATCGTCTCAACAATGAGTCTGATGGCGCTGTTGAAGAATTTTTTGTCTTCGACGAAGAAAATGATGCCTCTGACAATGAATTCGATGGGTCCGACAAAGAACGTGGAGGCTTCAGCGTCGAAAATTAG
>JBGSLX010000123.1:0-2630 GCA_041740475.1 Akkermansiaceae bacterium
GTCGGCATCGAGGAAACGCACGCCCAGCGCGGCGGCCATGCCAGCGCCGCCATCGTTGGTCGCGCTGCCGCCGAGTCCTATCACCAACCGCATCGCTTTTCCCTGCTCAATCGCATGACGCATCAGTTCTCCTGTGCCGAAGGTCGATGAACGCAGGACATCGCGTTTCTCGGCAGAAATCCGCCACATGCCGGAGGCCTCCGCCATCTCGATCACGGCGAGCGGACCATCAGCCGTCTCGGCGAGCAAATAACGAGCGGGCACCAAGTTTCCCAATGCATCGTGAGCCGGAGTTTGAATCCAGCACCCGCCGAGTGGCGCGAGCAAGGACGCGGCAAATCCTTCACCGCCGTCAGCAATCGGGAACTGCTCGATACGCGCTTGCGGAAAACGTTGCGCAAACCCGCGAGCGAGCGCCGCACAGACGGCTGGCGCGTCCAGCGAACCCTTGAACTTGTCACAAGCAATCAGAATGTGTCCGGGTGCTTTCATCGGAATTGTAGAAGCTTTAGATAGGGAACTGACGAACCACGGAAAATGAAGAGTTTGCTTGGTTCTCGCGAGTCGTCTTCTCGGCTATCACTTTCTGAACTTCCGTGTTTTCAGTGTATTCCGTGGTTCTCATTTCTAAATTTGAATCAACGAGCGACCAGATATTTCCTGACTTCTTCCAACGCGGCCTGACTGACGGCGAGTTTGAAATCGTGGCGATTGCGCGGGTGGTAAACTTTGATCGCGGCAGGTGCTTGGTCCTTCGCCGCGAGAGCGATCCATGCGGTTCCCACGGGTTTTTCCTCCGTGCCGCCGTCTGGGCCTGCAATCCCGGTGACGGCCACCGCGATGTCCGCGCCGCTTGTTTTCAGAGCGCCCGCAGCCATGGCGCAGGCGACGACTTCACTGACCGCGCCATGAGCTTCCAGATCTGCAGCAGTAACTCCTAACAGAGAAATTTTCGCCTCGTTCGCATAGGTGACGAAGCCATAGCCGAAAGTGCCGCTCCCACCGGGCACGTTGCTGATACGGTGGGCGACCAAGCCACCGGTGCAGCTTTCCGCGGTGGCGAGAGTCATTTTTTTCTCGGTCAGGAGACGCACGACGGTTTGCTCCATCGACGAACCATCAGTGCTAATGAGGAAGGGCTGGAATTTTTCCAACGCAATCGAGCAGGCCTGAGCGATGCATTCCGTGCTGCCGATCAGCCGTAGATCGACCTCTCCGATGTGTGCGCAGTAGCCGTATTCCAGTCCGGGGATTTGCTCCAAACGATGGTCGATGCCTTGGTGAAAATCGCTCTCGCCGATGCCTGTGAACTTCAGTTCCATCATCGCTGGCGGGGATTCTAGGCCGGAAAGCGAGATCACCCGAGGCACGACTTCCGTCTGATACATCGGATAAAGTTCACGCGGCGGGCCGGGCAAAAGGAACACCGCGCAGTTCGAATGGCGATTGAGACGCGGCGGAACATAAACTCCCGGAGCGGTGCCATGAGGATTCGGCAGGACATCGCAACCGACTGGCGCGAGCGCCTGCTTGCGGTTGGCTTCGGCCATCGGTCGTCCCCGCAGGGCGAAAAAGTTTTCGAGCGAGCGCAGCGCGGCTTCGTCGGTGATCAAGTCCAGACCCAGCACTTCCGCAGTGATTTCACGCGTGAGGTCATCACTCGTCGGGCCGAGGCCGCCGGTGACGATCAGCACATCGGCACGAGAGAGCGATTCCGTGATGGCTTCGCGGATCGCTTCGCCGTCGGGCACGGTGGTTTGGCGTGCGATGCGCAGGCCCAGCTTGAACAACTCGCGGCCGAACCACGCGGCATGGGTGTTGATCGTTTTGCCCAGAAGCAGTTCGCTGCCGGTATTGAGAATTTCGATTCGCATTGGGCGGTGAATTATTTCGATCACTCAGCTTCCGCAGGTGCTTCAGGGGCTTTCGGGCCGTCTTTTGCGGCTTCTTCCAAGCGCTTGCGGAAATCACCCACGCTCGCCGCGAACTGGCTCTCCGGGGCGAGTGCCTTGGCTTCGTCCACCGTTTTGATCGCCTCGTCGAACTTTCCTTGTTCGGCGAAAACGAGTGCGCGGACCATCATGACTTGCATGGCCTCCTCAGGCTCGAATCCACCTTCTTTGAGAGTTTGATCCACCAATGCCAGCGCGCCATCCATGTCCTGATTGCCCGCCAACTTTTGCAGCTCGTTTTGAAATGCTTTCATGCGCGCGACGGCGGCGGCTTTTTTCACAATACCTGTGGTGTCATCTGGATCGTTCTTTTTGATCATCGCGATCACCTCTTCGTAAAAACCCGCCATCATCGTTTCGTTAAGACTCATCGCTTGCAGAGCCGCGTGGAGCGCCTTCGCTTTCTCCACGCCCTCAAGCTTCTCGGCAGCGGCAAACGCTTCATCGCGCGCGGTTCTTTTGGTACGCAGCTCGTTGAGGTGCGCCACATACTTCTCCGGACCGCCTTCTTGATAACCCGTCGAAGCGTAGGGCCGCCCCTTGGCATCGGTGAGCAGAATCGTCGGGAAACCCTCTACGCCATAAGCATCTTTCAGCTTGGTGTTTTGCTCACGGACTTCTGCGGTGACCTTGGTTTCGTCTTGAGGAAAATCCAACTCGACGAGTACGAAGCTCTCT
>JBGSLX010000124.1:0-4805 GCA_041740475.1 Akkermansiaceae bacterium
AGCAAACTCTCGGCAAAGAACTGCACGACGAATTCATCACCTACAAATCCGAAGAATGGCGCCAATACCACCAACGCGTCAGCCAGTGGGAAATCGATACCTACGCCAGATTGTTCTAATCACCCTCCCCGGGAACGCCGAACCCCAGCTCGGCTTCTTCCCAAAATCCCGAAACGTGCGCTAGATGAGTTTAGTGATACATTTTCGCGATCATCTGCTTGTTCATCTCGGACACGTGTGCTTCTGGGTCCATATCATCGGGGGTGGTTCTCTCAAAGCGTGGAAAGTGGATCATAAGCTGGGTGATAGTGCGTCAGAATGTTTTTGATAGAAGTGTAAAGCGCATCGTTAAAGTCCGTGCCTGCACTGATTTGGTGGATTACCATCTGATGCAGGAATGGCGGAATCCGCATGGGTCCTATGATGTGCTCGACGCTTCGTTCGCCGTTGAAATAGCAGGTGAAACCAGGCACGCCTGGATCGTTTACGCGTACTTCACAGGTGGTAGACAGCTTGGCGTGAACGTCCAAGAGTGCGATCGCGAGGTGCGAGGCGAGTGCTTGTTTGAGAGATAGGTTTTCCAAAGCAGGCACCAGCCCCCATGAGGAGAAAATCGCCACCTTCGGCTCATCTTCATGATATCCTTCGTGGCCGCTGTGGTAATACATCGCTATGCCTTGCTGGTTTCTCATCGGCTGCGCGGTGACGCAGAAGAAGAAATCCAACTCCAGCCGATCGCGCATGCGGTCCATGCGGTCGGTGACTTTAGTCGCATCCAAATAGGCGACTCCGTCGAATATGCCGTCGCGGTCAGGCGTCCACAAGTAGGCAGGTGAGGCGAAGGTCTCGCAAATGAAAGTGAACGAGTTCTGAGCGGCATTGAGCTCCTCCGCAAGTTGGGCGAGCAACTGGCGGTTTGAGAAAGAGTTTTCCGCATCCCAGATGGCGACGGTCTTGCGCATCGCACTGCTACTGCGGCGCAGGAATCGATCACTGGATGAAAGCACACTTTTACACGATCTAGCAGCTATCTGGCTGGATGGAGATACGCACAAGCGCGCGTCTGGATAACTGGTGAAAAGCACCGGCACCGCCCAGTCCATCGGCTCGACTCCCCGGTAATGGATGGCGACCCGCGCCTCGCGCATCGCATCGGCGATTTGCAGCCCTTGCGCCAAGCAGGAGTAGAAATGCAGGGAAAACAGCGATGTCGAGCGGTCAATCACGCTGTATTGATTCGCTACCACAGCAGGCATGCCATCGCGGGCCAGCGCCATGGCCACACCGCGATTGTAGTTCGAACCTTCTCCGCGGCCCGTCTCGCACGCGTTGAGGAAGACGATGCGGATGTTCCGCCCCCGCACGATGTTCAGGAAGTCCGTTGCCGACAACTTCGATGCTCGGCCCACTTCGTTCTCAAACACCAAGTAGCCGGTGCTGGTAGATTTTTCATAGATGCCATGACCGATGAAATGTACCACATCATAGTCATTCTCGGCGGGCATGCGCAGCCACTCATGAAGCCGCTCCGCAGTCGCTGCTGCAAGCACATCCACCTCTACCAAACCTGCTTCTACCAGCGGCTTGAACGAATTCCGGATGCCTTCTTCTTCCTCGTCGATTGAAAGCTGGCCGAGGCCGCTCGGTTGTGCGGAGGCGACTAAAATCCGCAGAGCCGCTTGCTTCGGTCGGATTTTATTCGCAGGTGTGGGCGTCAGCACATTGCGCACGAAGCGCACATCCGCGCAGGCCAGAAAACAATCAGACAACGGATCATACGCCAGTTCCCATGGAATATCCGCCACCCATGGAATCATCGAGCTGAAGACGATTTTCAGCGACCGCTTGTTGTTCTGGAAACGCGCGATGTTATAGAGATTGAGCACCTCGCGCGGGAACAGCGTGCGGAATAACTCGGCTCCGAAATATTGGAGGAAAGCGGTGTTTGGGAAGAGTTTACCCTCGCCGAAGATTTCCTTGATCACCTTTTCGCCCAGTGCCTTCGATAACTCAGCCGCCGGACTTTTCTTATCAGTCATCGAGCCTTCCGCGCCGTTTGCGTAGGCGACTAAATAGCGCTGCATCGCGATGATGCGCCACCACCGTTGGCCAGCCTCGGCATTGCCTTGTTTGCTGCTCGTATAAAAAGGGACGGTGATGCGGGCGCTGTTGTAAGTCGCGATCAACATCGGCACTGAAGTTTTATCATCCGATTCGTCTTCGAAGCTCTGGTGTTTCTCCATCGAGATGACAGTCAGCTTCAGTTCACTTTCCGCATCCCAGCCCGTGGTACCCACAGTCGCAGACGCACGATTTTCTAACACTGGAGCGGCTTGGGGCTTCAATCCCCGAGAAGACGCTGCCCCTGCGATGGCTGAACGGCGACCCCGATTCGGCAAGAGCATGCCAGTCTGCACCGGTGGCAGCGCGATTTCTTGGTCGCCCAGAACCGCGAGGAAAAACTCCACCGCCTTTGCATTTCCAAAAAATCCGCCGTGGTGAATGACTTGGTCCTCGCCCGCATTTCCGCCGTGGCCGAAGCAAGCGATCCGGCTGCCCGGGATCCATCCGGCAGAATCCGCCGCCGTCATCCAGCCGCCTTCGGTAGGGACGACTAGGTCGTTTGCCCCGTTGAAAAAGCGGTCCACGCCCAAGTCCGCGAGGCGGTGCGCGAGCGACTCAGTCGGGTGAAAGTTCGAGACCACCGCATGATAGAGCGATCCCACCGGCGCACCCTGTAGCCCGCGCAGATAATCGCCACTCGGCTCCATCGCAGTGAGGCCGGGGAAGTTCCCCAATAGATTAGCCGCTGACCATTTCAGTGCCTCGGCCAGCCAAGATGCTCCAGTGACGAAGGGATGATCCGGCAGCATGTCCATCAGGTTGGCAATGTAAGAAAACCGCTTCTCCCAAGTGTCGAAATCCGCTAGCGGCGTGCCCGCGCTAGGGCTGGCCACCATGATCACCCGGCCGATTTTGAGGCGACCGCGCTTGGGATGCTGTGCGCTCGCTCCTTCCATCAACTCGCGCAAGACCAAGCCGCCGCGCGAATGGGTGATCACATCAAACTCGAACTCGCCGTCGGGTAAGGCATCCAGCATCTCCTTCACGTTTTGCTCCGGCGTCTTGCTGAAGGTGAAGTGATTGAAGGCATAAAAGTTCACACCGTAGATAGCGGCTGCCTGTTTGAAAAAACCCGTGCCTGCCAGCTTCTTGAAGCCGCCGTGAGCGCAGGAAAACGTGCCGTGGATAAAGAGTAACCCGCGAGTGCCCGGGGAAAATGACGGCTTCTCGGCGATCATTCGTTCTTCCTCTGCGGCAAGTGCATTCTCCGTCACACGCAGCCAGCCAAGCGTGCGCCTTTGCTGTTTCCAGATTTGCTCCTCTAGCTTCACCGCGACTTGCGGCACCAGCCAATCGATCACTTGTTTGCCCGACCAGTCGGTTAATTTCTCAAGCAGTGCCTTTTTCGCAGCTTCCGTCACGCGCACGAGCGCCACTTTCAGTAACTTCGAAATTGGGCCCCGGCGCTCGTTCGCAGACGTGGCTGTGGCAAGAGAAATCTCAAAACCCACTCGCGTCTTGCCTTGCTCTGCGGCACTCCGTCTTCCGGCGACGTTCGGGCGGTGAAAGGTGAATGCCCCAGACTCATGGCGCATCACCAATAACACATCCGCATTTTCCGGCACTTCCGCCGCAAGCCGCAGGTCCGAGGAGGAGGCTCCCGATGACGAGCGACGCTCGTTACCGCTGCGCAGTTCGCCACTTTCCAGCACGGCGAAGTCTTCGTCCTCATCCATGAAATCCGGCAAAACTGCCTCCGTAATCGCAGCTCTGGAACCCCGGCGGCCCGCAGCGCTCGCTTCGTCTTTCGCAGCACTGGGCACAAAATCCCAGCAGTCCCCGACCGCAGCTAAAGTCGCAGTCGGTGGCGGTGTGACAGGTTTTTCTTCAGCAGCAGGCGTCTCTGTTTGAGCTGCGCTTTCATCTGGATTCTTCTTCGGTGGCATGGTCGTGGGTGGTGATTTTGGTGTGTGGGTGAAAAACGCCATTCAACAGACGTCAGAGTTTTTTCGGAATCTGCGGATGAACGTCTGAGTGCAAAGTGCTTCAATGAAACCCGAATGCCGCCCGCCCGCGGGCGAGCAGGGCGGGCTTTGAGAGTGTTACCAATCGGCGTTAGAGCCGCGGGTATCGACGTGGACGAAGCTGCTGTAAGTGCCGATACCGCCACGGAAGAGACCGCCCGCTCGCAAGGAACGCAGGGCAGCGGCCCACTGGGCGGGGGTGCCGCTGGAGCATACGAAGTCGATGGCCTTGTAGGTCATGTGCATGCTGCCGCCAGCTCCGCTGATGCAGCTATTATAGGCAGGGGAACGGTAGGCGCTTAGGAAGCGAATGGGCTGGCCGAGGCGGTCGCGTAGCGCGTCCACCACCCGGGCGGTGGCTCCGATATTGCCCCAGAGATGGCGGGGCGGATGGGTATTCAGCCCGGAGCAGCTTCCGGAATAGTGTGAATTCCCTTTGACCAGAAACTCGGCGGGGCTGAAGTAGCGCAAGCCAAGACTGCGGATGTAGCTTTCGAAGTCGGGGTAGAGAGCCCAAGTGGCCGCACCGGGATCTTGATAGGGACGAGAATCCGCAGGTGCATCGTCCATGCGTTCGTTTCCTTCCGTTAGGTCGAGGATGCTAAGGTCGATGGATTCGACGTAGGAGGCTGGGTCGTTTTCATCTAGGCCGCCGGAGAGAACGACGAGTGGGCCGTGATCATGGGCGCTGCGGGTGCCGGATTGCAGAGCCTTGAG
>JBGSLX010000125.1:0-3752 GCA_041740475.1 Akkermansiaceae bacterium
GCATACGCTTTTGCTACAAGGCGACAGCATGTCTGCTGCGACGGATATCTACGGAGTATTTAGAAAGCGTGTGGAACAACGAGTATCAGAGGCGGAGAAATTTCTCAATGGTGCGGATTTTGATTTCGATAAGGATGAGGAAATCATGATGTCGCGAAAAAATGCGGTATGGCCAAAAAACGACAAGGAGGCCGCTGACCTATGGCGTCGCCAAATTAAAGAGGCCGTTCTAGGCGAAGTACTGCGTCGAGAAATGCTCAGCCAACTTGCAAAGGAGCAAAACAAGGTTGATCCGGGAAGTGACGACCGCAGTCCTAAGGAGAAGGTCTCTTTGCGCTACAAGCGATTTCTCAGCAGTGTGCAGGACGTGGACGATGAAGAAATCGCGAATTATTTTTTGAGTGCTGTGGCTCGCGCCTATGACCCACACACGGATTACATGAGTTATCGTGAGATGAATCGTTTCAAAGACGGCATGAAAAACGAACTCGTCGGGATTGGTGCATTGCTCCAAGGTGAAGAAGATGGAGCGACCAAGATAATGGGTATTGTGGTGGGTGGTCCTGCGGATCGTGAAGGAACGCTCAAGCTGAATGACCGCGTGGTGGCGGTGGACACGCTCAATAGTGGCAAGCCAAATGAGATGACAGACATCATGTTCATGAAAATTGACAAGGTGGTCGATTTGATACGTGGCAAAGAGGGCTCCAGCGTTTCGCTCAAGGTAGAGCCAGCAGGTGGTCCTCCTGGGGAAACTCGTATCGTAACCATTCCGCGCGGTAAGGTAGAAATGAAAGACGAGCAGGCAGGTGGTGAACTCATCGAGATAAAAACCGAAAAAGGTGAGACCCGACGCATCGGCGTAATCACACTGCCATCATTTTATGCAGATTTGGACGAGGGAGAAGTCCGCAGTTCCGTGGACGTGGAACTGATTCTCAGAAGACTGGTCGATGAAAAGATCGATGGCCTCGTTTTGGATTTGCGTAACAATGGAGGTGGTTCATTAGAGGAAGTTCGACGAATGACAGGCTTTTTCATGGACCGCGGCCCTGTAGTTCAGGTGAAGAACACACTCGGACAAGTGCAGGTAAAGGATTCAGAAAACGGCAAACCGATTTATGGCGGGCCGCTTGTGGTAATGACTGACAGAAGCAGCGCATCAGCGAGCGAGATTTTGGCAGGTGCGTTGCAGGATTTTAACCGAGCGGTGGTTGTAGGGGATTCATCCACGTTTGGTAAAGGCACGGTTCAACAGCCGATGGACATTGGGCGAATGTTACCACTTTTTTCAGTTAAAAATCGTGCCGGGTATCTCAAAGTAACTATCCAAAAATTTTATCGACCTTCGGGATCCTCCACTCAGACGGATGGTGTGGTTTCGGATGTGGTGCTGCCAAGTTTGATGGATGCCATGGAAATTGGTGAAGCATTTCTTGAGCACAGCTTGCCGCACGACCGCATTCGCCGGGCTCCCGATTTCAAACCGCTCGACCCACAAACCTTGTTTATCCCATCGCTAAAAGAAATGAGTCAGGAGCGACTCAATGCGAACAAGGACTTTCAATATGTCATTGAGGACGTGATTAAAGCCAAGGAACGCATTTCAAAAAACACCGTTTCTTTAAACAAAGCGGCACGCCAGCGCGACATTGCTGAATCGAATGCTCAGCAGAAAGAAAGGAATGCCGAGCGGCGCTCACGCTTTGAAGTCATGGCCGCTGCTGACAAGCAGAACATGAAGTTTTTTAAGATCACATTGGACGACTTAGAAAGTGGGGCTGCTCTCAAGGCAATCGATCCATCCGATGAATCTGCATCATTCATGCGTCGGGCAAAGGACGAGACGGAGGATCTTGATGAAACACCCAAGTGGCCATCGGGGATCGATCCTGTGAAACGTGAATCTCTGGCGGTATTGCAAAATCTGGTAGAGTTGTCTGAAAATGCCAAACTCGCTGGCATGATCAAATAGCCGTTTTTTGCTGCGTCCTTCTAATGTCAGACATCTCTGAGAATCTTGCCGAAATCAATGCGCGCATTCATGAAGCATGCATTCGAGCAAATCGAGCTGTAAATACGGTCGAGCTCATCGCGGTTTCCAAGACATTTCTCGCGGATGATGTTCGAGCTGCATCACTAACAGGGCAGCGTGTTTTTGGCGAAAGCCGATTGCAGGAGGCAGAAGCTAAAATTGAAGCGCTGCCTTCTTCGCTGAGTTGGCACTTTATTGGCCGAGTGCAACGCAATAAAGCACGCAAGATTCTGCCACTATTCGAAGTGATCCATGCGATTGATTCGTTACGTTTGGCAACTTACGTCGATGAAATCTCGATAGAACTAGGCCTATTTCCAAAGGTTTTTCTGCAAGTAAATATTGGCGGTGAGGAGAGCAAGGGTGGTTTTGAACCTGAAAAGATTCACGAAGAGATCGATGCCATGCTCGCGTTTGAACGCTTGGAGTTGATGGGCCTAATGTGCATTCCTCCACCGGGTAGTGATGCGGAAGATTCACGCGGGTGGTTTGTTGCTTTAAGAAATCTGCGAGACGACTTGGAAAAATGGACAGGTGTAAAAATCTCCGGACTTAGCATGGGCATGAGTGGCGATTTCGAGGTCGCGATTGAAGAAGGGGCTACGCATGTCAGGGTGGGATCTTCAATTTTCGGAAAACGCAGCTATCGGGTGGACGGTGAGCTTGGTTGAACGCAAGTTCGTTCATGTCATTCACACTTCAGAACGCCGCAGTGATCGGGAATGAACTCGCAATTTCATTCATTGATGGGCAGGAATTCTATCTACCTCTTGGAATGCTGCGACGTGCCTGTCCTTGTGCCGCTTGTCAGGGAGAGCCGGACGCGTTGGGTCGGGTGAACCGACCCCATGTCGAGCATGGGCCGCTGGCTTTTGATCTATTAAAAATGGAGGTGGTTGGCGGTTATGCTATTCAGTTATTTTGGGGAGACGGTCATGCGTCTGGAATTTACTCATATGCATATCTTCAAAAGCTGGCAGCGCTACCCGTCGCTTGATTCAAAATTACCTCGCTAAAGTCCTCCGTGATTCCCGCAAAGGAAGAGTTGGCAGCGTTGACGATACTGCCGTCGAAAGACGTGGCGTCACTAACGGCCGCAGGATTCTTCTGCGCGGGAGACGTCTTGCAACACCTACCCAAACGCTACGAAGACCGTCGTAGTTTCGATGATTTTCCTAATCAACCGACTCTACAAGCGGTATGCCTCAGGGGTATGGTCATTGATACTTCCAAGCGCGAGTTCGGCAGAGGAAAAGGATTTTATGAGGCGGTTGTGATGAATGGTAGTGGTGGCGTTTTCGGTTCAGGGAAAATTACCTGCCGCTGGTTTAATATGTCATTTATCCAAAAGATCGTGGCCACGGGGCAGGAACTGATCGTGTTTGGGAAGGTGAAGGAATCTAATGGTAGGCTGATTATTGATCATCCAGAGTTTGAAGTTCTTCGCGAGGATGAGGAGCCTGGGAAATCGATTCATCTAGAGCGCATCGTTCCGATATATCGAAACATTGCAGGGCTCGCGCAGCGCAGACTTCGTGAAATCATGCACTTGTTACTGCTACAGTGTGATCCCGCTACACTCGACGTGTATTTTAATGTGGTTCCAAGCACCACACGTGCGAGTTCACTGTGTGCAGTACATTTTCCAGATTCAATGGACCAAGCGGCTTGTGCACGAAGACGATTCGCACTCGAAGAGTTTTTCGGCTTGCAGCTC
>JBGSLX010000126.1:0-9346 GCA_041740475.1 Akkermansiaceae bacterium
ACCAAGGCGGCAACCGCAGCACAGAGAATGATAGAAGAATGTCGGACCATTAGAAAATCGTCAGCTTAGGCCGTGATGTATTAGTTCGCAGGGATCACCAACTCCATCCCGACCCTCAGTTTGCGAGGATCGCTGATGCGATTGGCTTTCATGATCGCGTCTTGGTTCACATTTAAACGTCCGGCGATTCGGAAGATGCTATCTCCAGGCTGAACGATGTAGGTTTTACCTGAAGAAGCAGGCACTTCCATCGTCGCGCCGCCGTGGATCGAATTCGGCCGGACTAGCAGAGCTTTTGGCGCACCAGTGACGTCCACGCCCTCGACATTGCCGCGATCATCTCCTGCGGAGGACTGAGCACGGATGGCTGCTATTTCCGGCGGTGCTTCTGCCACGATGCGCTTGGGCGGAATTTTAAGGACTAGGTCCGGGCGAATATCCACATGCTTGTTTATCAGTCGCAGCTCGCCTTCATCCACGCCTTCACTCTCAGCGATGCGAGCATAGTTATCACCGGTTTGAACGATATAGGGTTTCTCGCCAGTCGAGAGGCGCGGAAGATCGGTGCGGCGCGGCTTGGCGGTTTCAGTGGTGCGCTCGACTACTGCGGCAGAAGACTCAGGCGTGCGATCGTCAAGGAAGCGCTGATGGATAAAAATCAGCGCAATCGCGACGATGTGAATGAGAAATATAATAGTGAGAGCTCGTGAAATCTTCGAGCTGCCATCTTCCACATCCATTTCTGAGGTGGGAGCTGCGGCTGCGCTCACTTGCTGTTTGCGACTGCGGGTCACGGCGTGAAGTCGGCGGAACATCCCTTTGGCAGCGGGACGGCGTTTGACGGGTAGAGTCTGGGATTTCATAAGTGCGAGTGTTAGCGAAGTTGGTGGACGAGATCGCGGAAGGCATTGCCGCGTTGTTCATAGCCTGTGAATTGATCAAATGAAGATGTGCCGGGAGATAGCAGAACGGTCGCGCCACGCGGAGCGAGACCACGGGCGACGCCGACGGCATCCGCTAGCGTGGACACCGCCTCACTGGGAACCGCGGTGCTGAATAAATCCGCAAGAGAACGTGCGATTTGGCCGAAGGCGACTGTGGCGAGTGCTTTTTCGCGTAGCAATGACAAGACGGGTGTGTAGTCGAGACCTTTGTCTTTCCCCCCCGCGATCAGCACGACCGGCCGCGTTTGCGAACGCAGTGCACTTTCTAACGCATGAAGATTCGTGGCTTTGGAATCGTTGAGATATTCCACATCATCCAGCGTGCGAATGAGTTCGCAACGATGCGGAGGAGTCGTGTATCCGAGCAAGGCCTCACGCATTTCTAAAGTGGTGATCGCAAGTGCCTCGCAAACCGCCATCGCAGCCATTAGATTCTCCGCATTGTGAAGCCCGCGTAGGCCACAGTCTTGATCCATGTTCAGGCGTGGCTCGCCATTATGGCGGATGTATTGACCGTCAAAAAACCAATCCGCCTGAGGATGCATAGTCGAGAACGTGACGGCGCGGGCGGTCATCGGGGGTAAGTGTTCACCGTGGCGGATCACAGCGGTATCGCCCGTGTTCTGATTTTCGAAAATGCGGAGTTTCGCCGCACGATAGGCTTCCACAGTAGGGTAGCGATCCATGTGGTCTGGCGCGAAGTTAAGCCACACCGCCACATCGGGATGGAGTGTGCGGATCGTTTCGAGCTGGAAGGAACTCGCCTCTAACACAACGATTGCAGGTTGCACGGGCCGCATCACCACTTCTGCAAAAGGCACACCATAGTTGCCACACGGTGTGCCGCCGAATCCGGCATGAGAGATCATACGGGCGACCAGCTCGGTCGTGGTGGTTTTGCCGTTGGTGCCAGTGATGGCGACGATTTTTCCATGAAAATAACGTGCTGCTAGCTCGATCTCGCCGATGACTTCTCCCGCTTGCGCAGAAAACGCGGCCACGAACTGGCCATAGGTATCAATGCCTGGGCTGATGACTAACAAATCTGAAACCACATCAGCACCTTGTTCTGCGGTGGCGCAGGGGTGAACTTCCACGCCCGCAGGCATATCGGCGAACGCCGGTGCCTCGGCCAAATCCCACACCGTGACGCGCGCGCCCTCGCGCAGTGCCAATGCCGCAGCAGCGCGACCACTGCGGCCAGCACCAAGAATCGCGACATGTTTACCAGTGAGCTTCATGACTTCGTTAAACGATCTTGAGAATGGCCAATCCGAATAGGGCGAACATGATCGAGAGAATCCAGAACCGGATGATCACTTGGCTCTCATGCCATCCGAGCAATTCGAAATGATGGTGAATCGGCGACATCTTAAAAATCCGCTTCTTTCGCAGTTTAAAACTGCCGACTTGCAGGATCACCGACATCGCCTCCATCACGAAAATCCCGCCGATGATCACGAGTAGCAGCTCCTGCTTGGTGCAAATCGCCGCAGTGCCGAGTGCCCCGCCAATGGCGAGCGAACCGGTGTCGCCCATGAAAACTTTCGCCGGGTGGCAGTTGAACCACAAGAAACCAAATGCCGCTCCTGCCAAGGCCATTAGGAAGACCGAGAGCTCACCGATATAAAGATTGTGAGGAATCACCAAATACTCGACCGCCATAAAATAATGGCCCGCAAGATAAGCTAATAGCGCATATGCCAGTGCGGTGCTGATCGTGCAGCCGCTCGCCAAGCCATCCAAGCCATCAGTTAGGTTCACGGCATTCGAACAAGCAACGATGATAAACGCGAAAAATGGGATGACCAACCAGCCGAGATCGATCAATTCGGTTTTGAACAAAGGAAAGCAGATCGCACCGATTCCGATGGGGTTGTTAGTCCCGAGATTGAATCCCGCTTCGCCAGCCGCGATGCTGGCTGCGCTGGCACCAAAGCCAGAAATTTCCGGCTTGAAGAAGATGAACGAAGACGCAATCAGCGCGATCACGATCTGCCAACCGAGCTTAGTGCGGCTGCTAATGCCACCCGATGTCTTTTCTTTCACCTTGCGATAATCGTCGCAGAATCCCAGCAGGCCACAGGCCGCCATGGTGCAAGCGCAGACTGCCACGAAAGGATTCAATGGCCGCGCACAGATCAACGTGGCCACCAAAACAGTGGTGAGGATTAAGACGCCACCCATCGTCGGCGTACCGATTTTTCCGCCATGCAACTCCGCAAGTTTGTGAACTTCTGCGGCCGTGCGGATCGGTTGGCCGACCTTGAGCGAGATGAGTCGGCGGATCACCCGTGGACCCAATATTAACGAGATGATGAAGGAGAGCAGCCCAGCGCAAGCCGCGCGGAAAGTGATGTATTGGAAGAGATTGAGAAACGAAAACGTGTGCGCCCAGTCCTTCTGACCGGATAACTTCTCCGCCTCGAACGCGGCATACCAAAAATCATATATTGCGGGTAGCATCAGATTGGGGGGAATGCGGCTTGCATGACTTTTTCGAGCGCTGCGACGCGGCTACCTTTGAACAACACCACGTCACCGGGATTCACCTCATCAATCAGCCATGAGACGGCGTCCGCTTTAGTGGGAAAATGTGGTGAGTTTCCAGCACCAAGAGCAATGCCCTCGGCACCTTCGCCGACAGCGACTACGGTTAGGTGATGTTGTGCCGCGAGTTTACCCGTGTGCAGGTGAGCGCTCGCCGAGTGAGCACCGAGTTCGCCCATGCGCCCCAGCACGATGATTCGGCGTGCGCTATTCTTCAGCGGCATGCTCGCCAGAGTTTCAATTGCTGCTGCCATCGACTCGGGATTGGCATTATATGTATCGTCAATGATGGTGATGCCATTGTGAACGTATGACTTCAGCCTGCCACCCGTGAGCTGCGCGGAAGAAAGTCCCGTCGCGATTTCTTCGACAGACAGCCCCAACTTCCAGCCGACACCTGCTGCTAACAGCGCGTTGGTGACCATGTGTTTGCCGGGCACCGGAAGTAGAACTTCGGCAGAACCTTCACCTTCGATCACAAGGTTGAAGACCGTGTTTCCGTTTGCCACGTTCAGATTTTCTGCACGCACCAAGCCGCGGCCATTGCCGACAGAGATGATATTCGCCTTAGTCCGTTGGCGTAAGTATTCGTGATACTCACAGGTAACTGGCATGAAAAGCACCCCGTCACTTGGCAGTGCGCGTGCAAGCATGCCCTTCTCTTCGGCGATGGCATCACGTGAGCCAAGGAACTCAATGTGTGCGGTGCCGATGCTGGTGATGACGCCGTATTTGGGCCGGGCAATTTCGCATAGCGGCGCAATTTCACCGGAGTGATTCATGCCCATTTCCCACACAGCCGCAGTGTGATCTTGGGTGGTCGCAAGCACTGAGAGCGGCACGCCAATGTGGTTATTCAAATTGCCGCGCGTGGCGGAAACGTTGAACTTGCTAGCTAAGACGGCAGCGGTGAAGTCCTTGGTGCTGGTCTTTCCGTTAGAACCGGTGATGGCGACGACTGGGATGTCGAGCTGCCTGCGCCACCAATAAGCCAGCTTTTGCAAAGCACGCAAAGTGTCATGCACTACAATGATCGCCGCGCTAGATGGTTGTTCCCCATTCCAGTGCTGGACCACTACGACCGATGCGCCTTTTTCAATCGCAGTTATAGCAAAGGCATCACCATCGAAATTTTCGCCACGCAACGCGAAGAACAAGGCTCCGGGCAGCAGGGTGCGGGTGTCGGTCGAAACCCCGTTGTCAACGAGTGCGTGAGGATTTCCCGCCGCGACAGATGTGCCGGAGATCTCTGCGATTTGCTGAGCTGTCAGTGGCTTCATCGGTTTTCGGAAATGAGTTGTGCACGATCACGCAGCGCTTTTGAGGCATGCTTGCGGTCGGAAAAATCCATCACGTGATCTGCGAACTGCTGTGTGCTCTCATGGCCTTTTCCAGCGATGAGAATGATATCTCCTGATAGGGCATTCTTGACTGCGTGAGCAATCGCTTCGGCGCGGTCTGGCATGCTGAGATGTCCCTTGGAACCCATTCCTGCTTCGATTTCGCGGATGATGGCGAGCGGGTCTTCCGAGCGTGGGTTATCAGATGTGACGATGCACGCGTCGCTCATCCGTGCGGCGGCAGCCCCCATCAGTGCGCGCTTACTACGATCGCGGTCACCGCCGCAGCCAAAGACTGTGATGAGTCGGCGCGGGTTCAATTCCTTAAGAGTGCGGCATGCGTTTTCCAGCGCGTCTGGTGTGTGTGCGTAATCCACAAACACAGTAGCGCCACCCGCGTTGCCGACGTTTTCCATGCGTCCCGGAACTTGCGGCGAATCTGCCAGCGCCGCCACCGCTTCACGCGGACGGATGCCACATGCATTCGCAGCAGCCATTGCCGCTAATAGATTATAGATATTGAAACGACCGATCAGCGGCGCACGGACGAGATAAGAGCGGCCCCTCGCAGTGAGCTCGAACTCCATTCCACGCGGGCTTTGCCGGAAGTTGTTTGCGCGGAAGTCACACTGAAGGTTGAAGCCATAGCGCGAGATCCGCATTTTACCTTCAAGCGAAGCGGCAAGCTCCGCCCCACGGGCGTCATCGGTATTGATCACTGCCACGGGTTTTTTGCCGTGTGGCTCCAGCGCGAGGGCATGAAACCAATCTGCTTTCGCCTGATAGTAGGCATCGAGAGTCCCGTGGTAGTCGAGATGGTCTTGAGTGAGATTGGTGAAAACACAGGCGTCGAAGCCGATTGCGGAGACGCGCTTTTGATGAATGCCATGCGAGGAAACTTCCATCGCCACTCCGCGGCAGCCATGATCGCGCATGCGGCCTAGCAGCTCTGCAAGCTCGATAGGACCGGGTGTGGTTTGACTTGCCTGCGTGATGGCGACGCCATCGTCCACCACGATGGTCCCGATCAAGCCGGCGCGATGCCACGTGGTTTTCATCAAATGATGAATCAGAAAAGCGGTGGTTGTTTTACCATTTGTGCCTGTGACACCAGCCACAGCGAACTCGCGCGACGGGTCGCCGACGAGTGCGGATGCGAGCGTGGCCAGAGCAGCACGGCTGTCTGGCACGTGCAACCAAGTCACGCTCGGGCTCAGATCCAAGGGCGGTGCAGTCTCCGCTAAAATGGCACTGGCTCCGGCAGCGAGAGCGTCATTTATGAATCGATGGCCATCGACCTTCGTCCCACGAATCGCTGCAAAAAGAACGCCGGGCGCGGCTTCTAACGAGGACGCTGTGAGCGCATGAATATCAACCTCTGTTGGGCCACAGGCAGTCACACGGGATAAATGTGATATTAAATCGCGAAGCGTCATCTTTTGGCGTCAGCGAGCGGTGTCGGCAGCGGCTCGGTAGGTTGCAGGTTCATGTAGGCGGCCGCGCGCGCCGCGATGCGGCCGAATGCTGGGGCAGCGATGGTGCCGCCGTAGCGACTCACTTTGGTGGTGCGTGGATCATCGATGACGACAATTCCGACAAATGCAGGATCGTGTGCAGGCAGCATTCCTGCGAAGGAAACGGTATAACTATTCGCAAGGTAGCCGCGTCCGTTGGGATTGTGTTTTTTGGCCGTGCCCGTCTTACCGGCCACTTTGTATCCAGGCACAGCGGCGAGCGTGGCGGTGCCACCGGGAAGCGTGACCTTCGCTAAAGCATCGCGCATTTTTTTCGCGGTATCCGGCTTGAGCACCTCGTTGACGACTTCTGGCGGATAGGTCTCGATCACCGTGCCATCGTTCGCCACGAGTGATTTCACGATGCGAGGTTTGAGCAATTTGCCATCGCCCGCGATCACTGCATACGCGCTGGCCATCTGCAAGGGTGTGACGTTGAGCGCATAACCATAACTGGCGCGTGAAAAATCGACGGCATTGTTCGTATTCCGCACGATTCCCGAACTTTCGCCACTGAGTAGAATGTCGGTCTTCTGGCCAAATCCCCAGCGTGATGTGTATTCAAAAAAGCGCTTCGCTCCCAGTTGGCACGCGAGCTTGTAGGCTCCGATGTTGCTCGATTTGATCAAGATGCCTTCCACATTCAGATTGCCGTAAGGATGGTGGTCTGGAACTCGAATTTTCCCGACGCTGTAGAGGCCATTGTGGCAGAAAACCGAAGTCATCGGCGTGGCCAAACCTTCGTTGAGCACACCTGCAGCGGAGACGATCTTGAACGTGGAGCCGGGCTCGTAAATCGCCTGGATGGCATAGTTGAAGCCATTCGTGGCAACGTCATTCTTGTGATTCAAATCAAAGTGCGGACGACTCGCCATCGATAGGATTTCGCCAGTTTTGGGGTCCATCAGAACCACGGTTCCTCTGATGGATTCAAACTCCGCGAGACAGGCGTCCAGCTCTTCCTCGACGATGGCTTGCAAGCCCATATCGATGGTGAGTTGCACATTTAATCCCGAACGAGGTGGCATCAAACTGGATGCAGTACCGGGAACAACCAGACCGCGCGCGTCCCGGCAGTGTTCACGCCAACCATCGCGCCCAGCGAGAAATTCTTCCATGGATGCTTCCACGCCAAAACGACCGACCACGCGCGGCTGGGTTTTACCATGTTCGTCGGTTTCTTCAATTTCTCCGGTGAAACCTGTGAGATGCGTCGCGAGGTTAGGAGAAGTGTACCAGCGTTTGATCGAGTTCTGAAATTCGAATCCTTGGATCCAATGTTTGTTCACGGTGTCGCGCAAATTTTCGGCCACATCTTCGGGCAGCTCTTTAGCTACGGGCACCCATTTGCCCTTGCTGGTCTCGATTTTTGCGCGGAGTTCTTCGCGGCGCATGCCGAGCGGCCTAGCAAGCACTCCCACCGCATAGGCGAGATGTTTGCGCACGATGGTTTCCGCAGTTTCACTGTTGAGAATATCACCGCGAAGGCTGTTGATGCGGCGACGGCGCGCGGCATCGTCGAGCTCATTCCACCCAGCTTCAGCACTGGCTTCCTGGTAGGCCAATCCATAAGCCGCGAGCTTGGGATCGTTGAGGTGGTTCTTGTCCACAAAAACGGTCGATACCGGAATGCTCTTGGCCAGTGGTTCCTCGCGCCGATCCACAATCATGCCTCGGATGGCTGGAAGTTTTTCGACGCGGTGATAGGCTTTGCGGGAGCTTTCCGCATAACGCTGGCGATCCACTAACTGAATCTGAACCAATCTCCCTGAAAGCACACTGAGCCCGATCACTAAGATCGAGCACAGAATGATACAGCGAGTATGAAATGAGGAAATCACGGGCTATGGGGCGGCGGCCGCTACGCTCCTGCGGTGCGGTGGCACTGGATCAATCTCTTCGACGACAGCTAGCGAGATCGGTCGCAGATCAGAGCCGTTTTCTTCAAGCTGCTTGCGGATGACGAAGCGGTTGAGGAGCTGATCCATGCGCATCTCAGTAGTGCGAATGTCCAAGCGACTTTGTTCGATGCGGCGCTCGATCGCATCGATCTCACGACGGACTTGGATCTGACTATTTTTGTAGTACACGTGCAGCACCCCGCCAGCCGTCACTACGGTGAAGCAGAGGATCACGGAAAAAAACAGACTGACTGAGGAGCGAGGTTGGTCGCGGCGGCGATTCATGGTGTGTGGTCTAAAAGTTGAGCAACCCGCAGTTTCGCACTGCGGGCTCGCGGGTTGCAGGATGTTTCCTCGGCGCTTGGGATGATGGCTTTGCGCGAGAGTA
Source organism: Akkermansiaceae bacterium (assembly GCA_041740475.1). Taxonomy (GTDB): domain Bacteria; phylum Verrucomicrobiota; class Verrucomicrobiia; order Verrucomicrobiales; family Akkermansiaceae; genus Luteolibacter. The sequence continues at coordinate 8,638 of JBGSLX010000126.1, forward strand.
GCTGATATTGAAACTCAGGATTCGGTCGGGGCTCTGGCCACGCAGGATCGTCGATGAATGGTGTGGATCGGTGGCGAAGGAAACGCTTGACCATGCGGTCCTCAAGACTGTGGAACGTGATAATGAGCAGCCTGCCACCCGGTTTTAGCACCGATTGCGCAGCGGCTAACGCGGTGGCCAGCGATTCGAGCTCTTCATTGACTGCCATCCGGATCGCTTGAAACGCACGTGTCGCCGGATGAGTGCGCCCTTGGCGACCGACTGCGTTTTCGATGCAGGCAGCGAGTTCCAAAGTCGTCACAAATTTCCGTGACGCACGTTGCTTGGCGATGGCTGCGGCGATGCGGCGGGCTTTCGGCTCTTCACCGAACTCGAACATGATTTTTGCCAAATCCTCTACGCTCCAATCGTTGACGATTTCCGCCGCCGTGTACGGGCTGGATGGCCCCATTCGCATGTCCAGAGGACCTTCTCGCATGAAGGAAAACCCACGCGGCGCGGAGTCTAACTGCCGCGAAGAAACCCCAAGATCTAGCAGCAGCCCATCGGCGCGTTGGCCATCGCGGACCGACTGGATTTCAGAGATTCGCGAAAAATTTCCCTCCCACGTGGAGAATCGCTCACCGTATGCCGAAAGCCGATTGCGCGCGTGAGCCAGAGCCTCCGGATCGCGGTCGATTCCGAGCACGTTGGCACCAGCCTTGAGAAA
>JBGSLX010000127.1:0-2305 GCA_041740475.1 Akkermansiaceae bacterium
ATGCGGACTGCTTCGGTGGCACCCTCGCGGATCGCTGCGATGTTCGGGATTTGCGAGCCTTGATGGTAGTGCAACATCCGCAAGCAGCCGAGGTAGCCAGTTTCCTTGAGGTGATCGACCACTTGGATGACTTGTGCCGCGTTTAGGCCGAAGACGGATTTATCGCCCGCGCTGTCCTGCCAGTGACCGGAGCCGCGGGTGGAAAGCCGCACGCGCACCCCGAGATTCGGCAAGACGCCGACGCGGCGGGAGCGCTCTAGGATGAGTTCCAGCTCGCTGGGCATTTCCAACACCAGCATGATGCGCAGGCCCATTTTCTGCGAGTGGAGCGCGAGATCGATGAACTCCTCGTCCTTGTAGCCGTTGCAGATGATGTAGGCCTCGGGATCGTGCATGTGCGCGAGAGCCGCGATCAGCTCGGGCTTGGAGCCCGCTTCAAGGCCGTAGTGGTAACGTTTTCCAAACTCGGCAATTTCCTCAATCACCTGCCGCTGTTGGTTGACCTTGATCGGATACACCCCGCGATATTCGCCACGGTAGTTGAGTTCTTTGATCGCCTTGCGAAAGGATTCGTTGATTTCTCTGATGCGTGAATGCAGCAAATCGCGGAAGCGCAGAAGTACTGGCAAGTGCGTGCCACGGTCGCGCAAACCCTCGATCACTTCGAACAGTGAGACTTCTTTCGTTGCCTCTTCATCATCGAGTCGCACGGTGACGTGGCCCTTGCGATTCACGCCGAAGAAGCCGTGGCCCCAGGATTCGACGCCATAGAGTTCGGACGATTGTTCCGGGCTCCAGGTGTGGGTGGCTTTGCGCTTTGGCGCCTTGGCGGTGGTAGCAGATGGCGGAGTCATGGAAGTGGTTGGGGCGAGCCGACAGACAAACCACAGATTCGGAAAAAAACCACAAAAAATACCGCTCGTGTCGCGCCTGCAGGTGTGTGTGTTTCAGCTCACTTCCAACACCAGCAACCCGAGTTCTTCAAAAAAATCACCTGCTCGGCTGCCGAGGAGATTTTGGTAAAGTGTGCTGGCAGGCGTGAGCAGGGTGATTTCTTGGTCGTCCAAGTTTACCACCAATCCGCCTGCCGCAGGTGCGAGCAGCAGCACGGAAGTTTCGCCACGCATTTCCACCTCCACCAGCGCTCCCATTTCAATCGGCTCGTCCATTGCAAAATCGCGCATGGAAACCGACTCGAAAACTCGCACGGCCTCAGCCAGATCATCGACCTGCCGTGCTTGCCCAGCCGCTAGGTAGGAAGCTTCCAGACTGCGCGTGTCATATTTTCCCTCCGCCTTGCTGCCCGGATCGGTGGCCGCCGCGTGGGCATCCAGCGCAGACCTCGTCAGCAATTCCAAACGCCCTCTCAATTCGATGCGGATGATTTCCAGCAGTTTGGCTTTCATGAGCGGAGGACACCTTGCATGGCGGCTCAGTGGCTTGTCAAACGACCCCGCTCTAACTTAAAGAGAAAATGTTGCCAAGTCTGCGGGGACCAGAGAAACCTCGTTTTCGCATTTTCCATCATGAGCTATTCCTTGATTTTAACCCACCCTGGAGGTTCGCATAAGGACGAATTTCTCGCCTGCTGTCTTTTGCTCGCGAACGATTCCGTCCCCATCGTCCGCCGTGAGCCCACTGACGATGATCTTGAGAATCCAGCCATCGCGGTGGTGGATGTCGGCGGCATCCATGATCCAGAGCTGGGAAACTTCGATCACCACCAGTTTCCAAAGGACTACCCGCCTCTTTGTTCGCTGAGTCTCGTCCTTCAGCATCTCGGTCTGTATGAGGATGCTCGCGAGTTCTGCGATTGGCTGGAACCCGCTGAATGGTTCGACACTCGCGGTCCGAAGGAAACTTCCGAATGGCTCGGCATCGACCGCAACACGCTTCCGAAGCTCAACTCACCCATTGACGTCACGCTGTTGCGTCGTTTCGCTGGTTCTTCGCGGTTAGATCCCGGCGACACGCTGTGGGAAGTGATGCGTTGGATCGGTGAGGACCTGATTCACTTTTTGCGCAACCTCCGCCAGCGGCTCGATTCCATCGCAGACGTCGTGGAATTTTGGGACATCGAAACCGATTCGGAATCATTCCGCGTGATCTTCGTGCCGCGCACGGAGCCGCTGTCTGATGATCCTTCGGCTGGACTCGGACGCTTCATCGAGAGTCATCCAGAGGGTAGGGGAGTCGTCGCGCTGGTGTATCCAGATCGTCGCGGAACTGGCTACGGGTTATCCCGGCACAATGATCATCCGAGATTGGATTTCACCCGCATTGTTCAGCACGACGACGTTCACTT
>JBGSLX010000128.1:0-3633 GCA_041740475.1 Akkermansiaceae bacterium
GCTCGGCATTTCCACCAATGGCGTGCTGCTGAAAGAACTCGCCGTGCCGCTCAAACAAGCGGGTGTGCGCTCAGTGAACATCAGCCTCGATGCGCTGGACCCGGATATTTACCGGCAGCTCACCGGCGGTCGCCTCGAAGCTGCGCTCGATGGCATCGGCGCGGCGGCAGCGGCTGGCTTCGAGGTGGTGAAGCTCAACTGCGTGCTGCTGCGCGGCATCAACGACGATCAAATCATCCCGCTCGCGGACTTCGGCGCGGCGCTTGGCATGCCAGTGCGTTTCATCGAGCTGATGCCGCTCTCGCCCGGCGGCCCCATCGACGACCGCCACTTTTTCTCGGTCACCGATGCGATGGCGCGACTCACCGCGCACCGCCCGCTTCAGCCTGCCACCGATAAGCCGCATGGCCACGGCCCGGCGCGGTATTTCCGTTATGGAAACGGCCACGTCGGCTTCATCGGCTCGATCACTTGCGAGGACTTCTGCGCGAGCTGCAACAAGCTGCGACTCACCGCCGATGGCAAACTCCGCCCGTGCCTCGGCCGACATGGTGAGATCGACCTGATGCCCGCCCTGCGTGGCGACGCCGGAGAAATCACCGACATTTTCCACGAAGCCATCGCCAACAAACCCGAAAATCACACCTTCGCCGATGACTTCCAAGTCGAGCGCCCCATGACCGCCATCGGCGGCTGAGCCTACGGCGAGGAGACAGCACCGCGCGCCCCCGGGATCGCCAACGTCTTCGTTGGCCTCCGAATGATGGGCATTCCCAGAAACTAAAGAACCGCCATTCAGCCTACCAAGCAGACATCAAGCGATCTGCTCTGAACTAAAAAACGTCGTGACTAACTTCGTCCCCTTCGGCAATCCCGGACTTTTCGACGAATTCATCCAAAACCTCCACATTGGAGCGCCTCCACGGTCTCGCTGATGTTCAAATCACCGACGGCAACAGCCGCATCGAGCCGAAAGAGCGGCATAATACGATTCCCACCCTACGAGTCCGCAACCCCTGCATGCCTACTCAAGTCTCTACAATTCGTGCCCAATTTATCAAAAGCTCAGGCAGGAATGCCCTGAGTCAGTCACGTATTCGTAAAATTGGCACGTTTTCACACTCCCCCTGTGTGGCTGGAACTTGCAGTTCCAGTCCGCCGCAGGGACATTCTGTCCCTACCGTGGTCTCACTCCTGAGTCCGCCCGCAGGTCCGCTCGTGAGCCCGGCATACGCACATTTGGCGTGCGAGAATAAGCGAAATTCAACGGTCACCGAAAGACACATCAAGGAAAGCCAGACGGCATGAAATGCTCAAATTCCCACCAATAAGTACGCATATCAGAATCCAACGAAACCCATTGACCCCTAGCCTCAAATTCCTACGATATGCACATGCAAACACCGAAAAAATCCATATTCCACCAGCCTTTCAGCCCCATCCACCCCCTCTCAGGTGCGCGCTGATATACGTACTTAAGCCAATCCCGAGAGATACGAATAAATACTGTTCGCCACTAAAAAATGCAAAATAGAACACAGAGAGAATCGATTGCACGTCGTCATCACGAAGCTCATTCTGCTTTCTATCTGACTCTTGTAAGTATCATGCAGGGACTGGCACTTGGATATTTACTGCAGGTGATAGCATCAGAGCTTTTGAGCACAGGCTCGTTGACGATACTGTCGGCGATACAATCAATTGCTTGCCTTGCAGTCATGATCATAGTTTGGCACGAGTATGCAATTGGCGTAGTTTTGTTCCGCTGGCGATTGGACATTATTGATTCAACTATTCCATTTATGTTTGGCATCTGCGAATTTGTCATGATCGCAGCAATTGCTATTCCGAGAACTCATCCAACGTTATCTGATTCGAGGTTTTCGATTTTTCTATGGTCGCTGCCGGTCTTCTGCCTGGTTTCATGCCTAGCATATCGCAACCAATACTCGAAAGCGGTGATTGATGATGAATGCCGAGATTCTGTTGCTGTTTCGAAGAAGAATTTCTATCAAGCAATGTGGACCGCTATAGCTTTCTCTGTTATCGCGATCACTAACGAGATTTGGCGTTTCGGAACGCTTGGTCAGATGATCTTAGCAGGCATCATTGCAGTTTCATTTATTGGTCATTGCTTCAGAATCAACAATGCTTATGATCAAGCCTGTTCCCCAATCTCCTAGGCGAACAAGACGCTCCATCCAACCGCAAGGAGCCACCCTGTTCTCCAGCCGTTGTGATGGTTTCAACCCCAACCTCGTGTTCGACGCTCGCACCCGCTCCTTGCGGTGGATGAGCTAGACGTTCGCTAAAGAAAATCTTATTCCCGCACTATGAGCTTCTTCCAACGAGTCCGATCTTTCCTTGGCAATCGAAAGCAGCTTGAGCCGAGCAGCCAATTCGATCATACCACAGGGGAAGAGCTTATTGCTTCTGCGGAGCGACTTATGCTTGAGTCAGTCAGATCGTATAAGCCACAGATTGCCGATAGGTCGTCTAGATTCGCGCAGGCAGAGTATGCATCATTCATGTTTTTCTGGCTGCAACATTGGCATGATCAACAGCCCCCACCGATCCGGGAATACGACCTGCTTCTGAAGATTCTTATGGCGAAGGCACAAGATGGGGCGTTTGCCATTCGAAGTTATCACAGTTTGAACTTTAATAAGGGTTGGGATCCCGACCTATGGTTCGAAGATCGCCTTCGTATCTATCGCAGTATTGTAGCCAGGGAGTCACAAGGTCCTACTGGGTCTGGGCCGCCAAGTATCTTTACGGCCTGCCACATGCTAGCGACATTGTCGACACGCACAAACAGCTTGGAGATGCGTCCGAGTGTAGACAGTTCAGGCGATTTACTCGAATTGTGTTTGTCTCAGCACATTTTTCCAGACGCATGGGAGCAATTTAACCTATACAGCCACGCCACATCTTCTCTCAGCACCACACTTCCTGCACTCGTAGAGGTTATTACGGAGCTGCACCTCCGCAGATTGGCTAACATGGATTCAAAGAGATGAATCCGCACCACATCAACATGAACAACAAAAAGCGAACAAGACGCTCGTGGCAACCGGCGACAACGTCCTTCTTTGAATTCGAGCTTCCATTTCGCCGGTGCCACAGCTAGACGTTCGGCAGAAATATTATGAGCATCGCAAAGCCCAAGGCAGAGCTGCCTGATCCATGGCCCTTTGACCAGCCTCCCAACTGCGCGGTTTTCACGACTACGCACGTTATGCGAGGAGGTCATCCGATTACGCACGTTTATCACGACGACGACGATCACGGGTGGCAGTTCCATTACCCAGGTGATAAGTCTGAAGCCGACATAATGATTGTCGCGTTGGCTGAGATCTTACATTACGATGCGACTGTTGCGGACCTAGCCGATTTGCCGCCCGGGTGGAAGGCAAGTCGCCTGACTCCCGAAGACCCTTGGCTGCGTGAAGAGAACAGATAAGCCGAACAAGTCGAGACACAGCAACCCCTATCAGCCGCCCTGTTTACATGCTCTTCTGTATTTTCAACCTCAACCCCGTGATCGACGCTCGCCCTCGCTTCCATGAGAAGGACTGTCAATAGTTAATCGAAATTCATTTCGCTAATGTTTCATAGGCGTGTTTGGTGGTT
>JBGSLX010000129.1:0-4281 GCA_041740475.1 Akkermansiaceae bacterium
TCCAGCCCGGAAATTCATCATGTAGACAGCCCAAAACGAACCCGACCTGAAGATAGACTAATCACGACTTTGTAGTGCCTTTGGTAGAGGATCCCTGCAAAATCAAAGGCTACAGCGTCACAATGAGAAACTTGGGCTAGCTCTTGTCCTGTCCAGCCTTGGATTTCAATGATTGGCAGAATGAATTCGACCGTGGACTGGGTTCGCAGCAGGCGGGGTGTCCGTGGTGAAGCAGGCGATGGATCGCGGTCTGAAGCGGGTCGGCGTCTTTGCAATCGGTTACGCCAGCATGAGCTAGCGGATGGCGAGGGAAATGTTTCACCACACCATGCCCGTGCGCATGTCCATCCATAACATGGCTTCACCTTCGAAGACGAAGCGGCCGTGAAAGGTAGTTTCCGCGAGTAGCAGCGGTAGCCAGTGATGGTCGTCCTCCCACATTCGGGAATAGGGGATTTCGCTCAGCGGCGTCCAGACCGGGGCGGCTTCTTCGGTTTCGGTGGGCTCGCCGAGATGGTCGTCGGCTCGATAGACGTGGCAGAGGATGTCCGGGCAGATGGACATGGAAAACCACAGCTCGCCAAGCTTGCGCGGGTTGACCGGGGTGATCAGCAGCTCTTCCTGAGTTTCCCGGATGATCGCTTGCAGCGGTGTCTCGCCCGGATCGATTTTTCCGCCGGGGCCGTTGATTTTCCCAGCTCCGAGACCGCGTTTTTTTTCTATCAGAAGGATTTGATCGTCCTTCACGATGAACATCAGCGTGGCGTGGATGACGCCCTGCCAGGTGCTCCAATCAATCGGGGAAGTTTGCAAATTTGAGATTTCCGCTTTCAGCTTTTCAGTTTTTTAGCATTTCAGCATCTACCCCTCATACGCTTCTACGCTGTCGCAGGTGCAGACGAGATTCCGGTCGCCGTGGACGTTGTCGATGCGACCGACGGATGGCCAGAACTTGTGTTGGCGGAGGTAGGGCAGGGGATAGGCGGCTTGCTCGCGGCTGTAGGCGTGCGGCCAGTCATTGGCGCAGATGGTCTCGGCTGGGTGTGGCGCGTTTTTGAGCGGATTGTCGGTGGCGTCGAGTTCTCCGGAGATAACGGCGAGGATTTCGCTGTGGATGGAAATCATCGCCTCGCAGAAGCGGTCGAGCTCGGCTTTGGATTCGGATTCGGTGGGCTCGATCATCAAGGTGCCGCCGACTGGCCAACTCATGGTGGGAGCGTGGAAACCATAATCCATCAGCCGCTTGGCGACGTCCTCGACGGTGATGCCGCTTTTTTCCGAGAGCGGGCGGACATCGATGATGCACTCGTGGGCGACGATTCCATTTTTGCCGGTGTAGAGGATCGGGAAAAACGGGGCGAGGCGCTTGGCGAGGTAGTTCGCGTTGAGAATGGCGACCTCGGTGGCTTCCTTCAGTCCTGATGCGCCCATCATGGCGATGTACATCCAGGAAATCGTATTGATCGATGCGCTGCCCCACGGTGCGGCGCAAACGGAGCCGTCCTTGGAATCCAGCTCGCGGTGGCCGGGGAGGAAGGGGACGAGTTGTTTCGCCACGCCGATGGGACCGACGCCTGGGCCGCCGCCGCCGTGAGGAATGCAGAAGGTTTTGTGGAGGTTCAAGTGGCAGACGTCTGCGCCGATGAGGCCCGGGCTGGTGAGGCCGACTTGCGCGTTCATGTTTGCGCCATCCATGTAAACTTGGCCGCCGTGTTGGTGGATCAAGTTGCAGATGTCTTTGATGGTTTCCTCAAAGACACCGTGGGTGGAGGGATAAGTGACCATCAGCGCGGAAAGATTCGCCGAGTGCTCAATGGTGCGCGCTTCGAGGTCTGCGAAGTCGATGTTTCCTGAATCATCGCATTTCACGCCGACCACTTTCATGCCGCACATCACGGCGGACGCGGGATTGGTGCCGTGCGCGGAAACAGGGATCAGACAGATATTGCGGTGAGCCTCGCCACGGGAAATATGATAGCGGCGGATGGCGAGCAGGCCGGCGTATTCGCCTTGCGAGCCGGCATTTGGCTGGAGTGAAACCGCAGCGAAGCCCGTGACTTCCGTGAGCCAATTTTCGAGCAGGCTGAGCATTTCGCGGTAGCCCTCGCTCTGCGCGGCGGGGACGAACGGGTGAATTGACGAGACTTCAGGCCAGCTCAGCGGGATCATCTCGGAAGTGGCGTTGAGCTTCATCGTGCAGGAGCCCAACGCGATCATCGATTCGTTGAGCGCGAGATCTTTGCTTTCCAAGCGCTTGATGTAGCGCAGCATCTCCGTTTCCGAGTGGTAGCTGTTGAAAACTTTCTGCGTGAGAAAAGCGGTGTCGCGGCAGCTCGCGGCGTGGATTTCCGAAGTGGCTGAGTTTTCATGAAACTCGGTACCGAGCGCCGCACAGATCGCGTGGAGATCCGACACTTCGGTCGTTTCGTCGAGGCTGATGCCGATGTGCTCGGCGTCGATCACGCGGAAGTTGAGATCGTGCTCACTTGCGGATGATCCCCAATTTCCACGGACCACGAGCGTGTCGAAAAACGCACCGTCTTCCACAGCGATGCCTGATTTTTTGAGCGAATTTGCGAGCTTGGCGGTTTTTTCATGCACCGAGCTGGCGATTTCTTTCAGCCCATCTGGTCCGTGATAAATGGCGTACATCGAGGCCATCACCGCGAGTAAGACCTGGGCAGTGCAGATGTTGGAAGTCGCCTTGTCGCGGCGGATGTGTTGCTCGCGAGTTTGCAGGGAAAGGCGCAAGCCGGGCTTGCCGCGTGAGTCGATGGAGACGCCGATCAGGCGGCCGGGCATCTTGCGTTTCAGCGCATCCGTGCAGGCCATGAACGCCGCGTGTGGGCCGCCGAATCCCATCGGCACGCCAAAGCGCTGGGAAGAACCGATGCAGATTTCTGCGCCAAATGTGCCCGGTGCCTTGAGCAAAGTGAGCGCCAGCAAATCCGCCGCGCAAATGGTCACTGCGCCCGCTGCCTTGGCTTTGGCAAAAAATTCTGCGAACTGATCAATCCGCCCGCGTGTGTCTGGATATTGCACCAGCACCGCGAAAACGCTGCTGTCAGTGGGAAAATCATACGTTTGCCAATCGCCGACAATCACCTCGATGCCGAGCGGCTCCGCGCGAGTGACTACTACGTCGATCGTTTGTGGGTGGACGCGATCGGAAACGAAAATCGCCTTGCCCTGCGGCTTGCCCGCGAGCGCCAGACTCATCGCCTCCGCCGCTGCGGTCGCCTCATCGAGCAGTGATGCGTTAGATACATCGAGGCCAGTGAGATCGGTGATCATCGTCTGGAAATTGAGCAAGGCTTCGAGCCGGCCTTGGGCGATTTCCGCTTGGTAAGGCGTGTAAGCCGTGTACCAGCCGGGATTTTCCAGAATGTTGCGCAGGATCACGCCGGGTGTGTGTGTGCCGTAGTATCCTTGGCCGATGAAGGATTTTTTCAGGCGATTTTTCCCCATGATGCCTTTCAACTTCGCGAGGGCTTGGTGCTCGGGCAGCGCTTCTGGCAGGTCGAGCGCGGTTTGCATGCGGATGCCGCCGGGCACGGCATCTTCGATCAATGCATCGAGCGAAGCGTGGCCCGTAAGTTCAAGCATTGGGATGCGGTCTGCATCCAGTGGGCCCAGATGACGGCGGGAAAAAGCGGATGAGTCAGCCATGATGATTTGAGGGTGTGTGGCCCAGTGTGCGGCAACGCCCTTCCCATACTGGAAAATGGCCACCGCGCAACCTCCGCCATGGGATAATCCGCAAAAATCACGCGGGTCAGAGTGCTAGACCACGGAGCGCAGGATTCAGGCGAGCGTGGCGGTTTGTAGGTGTGCCGCTTCTTCGATCACTTGGCTCTGCAAACGATTTCGTGAGGCAGAGAGCGCTTGCCATAAATCCGGCGCAAACCTCTGGGTGAAACCATGGCTCATCAACCAAGCGCCGAGCGTCGCGAGGTCATTCTCGTCGCCTAACCCATCCGCGAGTTCTGTCAGAATCGGTTCTACTGTGACGTCCTGCTGAGGAAGAAAAACGAGTGCTCCTAGCCATGCTTTCACCGCTTTTCGCGCTTCGTGAAAATCTTCCTCGGCACGGTGCGTGAGCTTAATGCAGCGCGTGTGCGTTTTTTTCTCCAACTTATCGAGTCCCTTCGCGATGCGTTGCGGCAGATCATTGGCGGGTAAGCTCTGCAATTCTTCAAGGGCAGCATGGACGCGATCCACGCACCAAGCGATGGTCTCAGGTGGCGGTCGCCGGGCGGCGGAGTGAGTTTGTTGATCGAG
>JBGSLX010000130.1:0-16611 GCA_041740475.1 Akkermansiaceae bacterium
GAGCCAGTCATGCCGGGCAGGATGTTTTGTTCGGCGGGCGGCTCGAAGGCGAAGGCCACCATGAAGGTCCGGGAAGCTGGATTCGCGCGGGTGCTGAAGGTCTTGAGGTAAAGGTCGATTCGCTGATCCGGGATCGTGGAAAACTCGACTCTCGCTTCGATCATTTCGCGCGCCTCCGCGACGGTGAGCCCGCGACTGCCGATCATCATGTCGCGCTCGGGGATATTGATCTCAATTTCCAAGGTGGAAATGTCCTCCAGGATCGCCACTTGTTCTTGGGCGCGGACGTTCTGCAACTCGCGTGCGATGCGCTGTGCGATGCGACCGTCGAATGGCGCCAACAAGCGTGTTTCGTTCAGCGCGCGGCTGGCGGTGCGCAGTGCGGCGTCTGCCATATCGAGTTCTTGTCGGGCGCGATCCACTACGGCTTTGGCCACAGCACCACGCGATTGAAGGCCGACGTTTCGGTCAAAATTGGTTTTCGCCGCATCGAAGCTGGCTTGGGCACTGTCGCGCGCCGCGATAAAATCTGCGTTGTCCAACTGACCGATCAAATCGCCCTTTTTGACCAATTGGCCATTCTGGATTGGGAACTCGATCAGCCGACCGCCCACTTCGAACGAGAGCCTTCCAGTTCGCGGGGAAACCACTTCTCCCGGGAAATTCCGGTAGGGCGCTTCCTTGCTGTCCTCGATGAGAAAAAGCCGCACTGGCTGGGCCACGACGGGTCGTTCCACTACTTTTTCGCAACTCACCGAACTTGCGGCGACGAGGCAGACCATCGCGAGTTTGGCAAAGCGTGAATGCGAATGCGGGGCGGGGAGAGTCCTTTGATCAATCGGCGACATGATGGACTTGGTTTGGAAGGTTGATGAGGCGTTTGCTGGTCTGTGAGTGAAGAAGATCTACTCCAAGCGGTATATTTTGCAAAACGTGCCGATGTCTAGCGAAGCAGCCGATCAAGTGTCAAGCCCACCACTTTTTCGATGCATTCGTTAGGAGCCTGAACGATCATCGCCTTTTAACGAATCATCGCCCACCCACATCGTGCAATGCACTCGCTAAGACATCTGTATGCGAATCTGGGATGCGGTTGTGTCGAGCGCCGGGGATTTCGATTAGGCGCACACTTGTTTCACCACCACGTGCCAGCTCGCGACTCATCTCCACCGGGATCACCTCATCATCGGTGCCGTGAATAATGATCACCTCAGCGGAACCCCGCGCGATGATTTCAGCGAGTCGCGCCTCGTTGTCGAATCGATGCGTGACCAGAAACCCGAGCGGCATCCCAGTGATCTCCCGGCTCATCTCCATCGTGCTGGTGAAAGGCGCGAGCAACACACCACGCTGGATTCCAAGCTCATTAGCCGCGATCAAGCTGGCAGCAGCTCCCAAACTATGAACGAAAAAGCGCAGCCGAGACTTGTCCGTCGTTGTCGATAGACCGACAGCGTGCGCAGCCATCGGTACAACCGCACGCAAGCTCTCGCGCATTCTATCAGGATTCGGCTTGCCCTCGCAATCGCCATATCCCGGGAAATCCACCAGCAACCATGCGTCATCGCTCGGTGCATGAGCGGCAATCCAGTCAGACCAATCGAGCGCCACCGATGCGTTGCCGCCTATGACCACCCATAAATTTCTCGGAGCAGTAAGTTTTCCCTGAAGAAAAGCCCTTTGTTTGCCTTGGGAGGTGGTGAAATTGATAGGCACTCCAGAAGTTTTCTGCCGCCAATCATCCGTCACTCCCAATTCATACGGACGGGGAAAATAGATCACCTTTGACTGACACCCAGCCAGCAGCGCGAGAGGCAAACCGAGAATCATCGTAAGCGAAATGACTATCTGACTAGCACTCCGTGTAGCGAGATCATTGGTTGCATATTTCTTCCCGTTCACAGGCGAAAAGTTCAGCGATCCAATGCATTGCAGCAAGCAACGTTTTTAAACGATCATTGGGCAGATTTGCTAGATTGCCCACAAGCGAATACATGCTGCGAAGACGACGCATACTACCATTTTTGTAATGCATCGGCCGATTCATAAGCCTTATTCAAGAAAAATCTTAGACTGTTAGGTTAGGCATCTTGATTTAAAAAAATACCTCCTATCCAGCACCTAATCCAATTAGATAAATTTGTTGGTTATCAAGCAGTTAACAAAAAATCTTCGAACGGTTCGTGATTTCAAAAACTAGCAGATATAATCTTTTTATTGCTAAATGTCGTCGGCGTGGAATATGATGGCGGCATCATGTCTTTGCGATATATAACTTATACATTATTAAACTTTTTCATCGCTGCTGTAGCAATATATGCAGATGTGACGCAAACGATTACCTTGCAATCAGGATGGAACGCCATCTACCTCGAAGTTGATCCTGCAGATAGCGATCCAAGCGTCGTTTTTGGTAACTCTAACATGGCATCTGGTGCCATTGACATGGTTTGGACCTACGTTTCTCCCGAAGGAGCGGCTGAATTTGTGCTCGACCAAGAAGAACTGCCCTTTGAAAAACCGGGCTGGTATGTCTATGTAACTAGCGGCGAGCGGCAGGCACTAACAAATCTTTACGGCATTCGCGGCGGTTCATGTTATCTCATCAAAGCGAATCAGAATACATCATTCACGGTCACGGGGACTCCTGTGTATCGCACTGTTAACTGGGAAATTGGGCGATACAACCTCGTCGGTCTCTACGCAGATCCTGCTGCGCCACTATCCTTCGATGAGTTTTTGGGTCTTGATCCATTATCGAGCGCCGATGCGACCATCTATCAATTAAGCACGAATGGCATTTGGACAAAAATTATCGATCCAGATGCGACAACAGTGGAGGCGGGCTGCGCGTATTGGGTGTTTAATGACGGGCTGATTAAAACCTCTGGACCATGGGAGCTAGATCCCACATCGCAAAACGGTCTCGACTTCGGAGAAGACTCCACAATTCGCCGTGTTCGCGTCTCAAATAAGTCTGCATTTAGTATCAGCAATTTCACGGCAAATGCAGCTTCAACCCAGTTTATACTCAACCAAGGTTACGAAAATAACATCGATTCACCGCTGTGGCCCGCCATGAACGACCAAGTGCTGCCCATAGATGCGGGCGAGGCACTCGATCTAACAATAGGTCTGTTGCGTAATCCGGGCCACGATACTGCAATTGATGATACGATCACTTTGAAAGGGGGCGGTATGCGTGTTCGCTTGCCTCTCAAGGTGGATGCCACGCCAGGTCTTGAAGGGCTGTGGGGCGGCAGTGTTGCGGTGACCCATGTGAGTTATATCAATGCCTCCGGAGAGAAGTCCAACACTCCACTACCCACACAGTCTGCCTTTACGTTCAAAGTGCTTATCCACTACGACGAAAATGGCGTCGCGCGCCTCTTGAAGGAGGCCTATGTCGTCCACGAAGAAATTCCCGCCCCAACAGAGGTGAATCCCGACGCAAAAAGCCGCGTTCCCGTTGTCCTCGATAACGACCAAGAAATACCCAACTACCTTGGTATCAAGGACGATAACGGGAAGCTTGTTGGTTTTCGTTTGAGCGCAGTAACTTACGACTTTCCTGAGAATTCCCGCGTTATGACAACGGTAGGTAACTTCGGAGCTGCTAGCAGCAACGTCACGGTTACGATTCCGATCGCAGAAGAGAGTAAAACGCATCCCATGCGCCATCGGCACCACCCAGGGCACGATGGACTCGATGAAAACTTCCAAGCACGTCCTGAAAATTATCCAGAACACGAAAAGGAGGTCTGGGCCATGACGCGCGAGCTTAAGTTCACGTTTGAGGAAAACGATACGCGCACTCCGTTAGATGGCGTCAACGCTCTTTCTGGTGACTTCGAAGAAATTGTCCAAGGAGCCTACAAGGCACCAATCTACGTCTCAGGACAATTTTTTCTCCAACGCATCAGCAACGTCGCGACGTTGCGTCAATGACCGCTAGTTCTAATCCCATATTTTATTTTTAAGCATCAAGCTCCCACATCACCCCTGATTCGATGAAAAAACAATTTCTACTGCAAACGGCGTTATGGATCGCTGCTTTCTGTCTGCCTACTACTCTCGCTGCAATATCGCCTGACACACTTTCTCTCAAACTTGATGGCTTGAAGGATGAATGGATTTTAGACTCCATCGCTGATGCTGAGGGCAACTTATACGTCGCTGGCGCTACGGAGTCTCCTGATGTTTTTGCGACGCTTTACCGTGATGACACTAACAGCGGCACAGTGGCCAATGTTGAGCAAAACAATCTGCGGCAGGTCTCATCGACTCATCAAGGCGGCACTGATCTCTTCGTTGCCAAGTTTGACCATAATGGCGAATTTCTCTGGGCTAAACTCGCTGGCGGCTCAGGCGAAGACGCGGCCACCGGGTTACAAATCGACCTCAACGGCAATCTGTTCGTATTTGGCTACATCGAAGGCGAAACTTACTTTGATGCGACCCAAGTGAACGCGAATGCTGGCACCACTGGCCTCGGAGACACGACGCGCAATCTCTTCGTTGCAAGAATTGATAGCCAAAACTGGGAAGACATCGCTGTCATGCCCTTGCAAGCCGTTGTAAGACACAACGGCACAGTTGTAGGTGGACAGACGGTAGAGGATTTGCAGCTCGTAACGGGGCCCCTGCGGAATACACGGCAAGGCACGATGCCGGGGCAAAGCCTCGTGCTGGCACCTGCCACCCAAGCGCTTACGACTAATGGACAAGCGACGTTTTATTTCAAGGGCGAGACGGTGGACTCCCAGCTTAGCGGAGTGTCTCCCTCGGCTGGTCAAACGTGGACGACGACCATTGGACTGCCGGGCGATACCGCCGTTCCAGTCTGCAATTTTGGCGCAGGTGGAGCGTCCACGAACCAAGAAGGGTCTTGGGCCTTCGTCGGTAAATTGATCTACCGTGCCAACCCGCAGGCCATACTGAATGAAACGACATGGGAATGGGATTGGATGCGCCCCATTGCCACATCACGCGGCAGTGCTCACCGTTCTACGATCACCAGCCTTCTTCCGCCGAGTTCGGTGGGCGGCGACCTCGCGTTTGGCGCAGTCTGGGAGGGAAGATTTGGCGTCGGCACCGACATTCGCACTGGTAGCTCAAATATCCCAAATGGAGTCATCGGTGCTTTTTCAACAAATGGGACCGCTCGCAGCATTGCCCATTCAGGCGTGAATACATCAATCAAAGGAATCGCCAGTGACGGTAGTAATGGTTTTGTGGCGATTGGCGAGTTTTTTGGTCATACTGCTACACTGGATCCTGCCCAAAACGGCAACAACCCAGTCATCAATCGAACAACTAACCTGACGGAACCAACGGCATTTATTGCATCCTTGACGACGAACCGCTCGTGGAAATCCGTCGATTTTGTGAACGGCCCTAGTGGCTTCTTCATCAACGGTTTTTTCAGGGCACTGGATGGTTCATATTACTTGGGTGGTTCTGTTTTAGGAGATCTACCTGCTGGACAAATCGGTGTGACGGCCTCTCCGGGACCGTCGAGCGCGTGGACGGCGTTTGCTGCAAACGTCATTCCAAGGAATGGCGAGTTTGATGTGAATTGGTTCCAAAAGGCTCCTGCTACAGGCCCATCTCACACGAGTTTATTATACAAAAGCCCTTTACAAGCACTTTACTGGAACATTGCCACCGGAGTGCGTCCCTCTTTCGAGGAAGCGTCTGGCGACGGACTCAATGCGCAATACTGGAATGACGGCCCCGCAGTCGTCACAGGCAACTTCAACGGTAGCGTCACATTGGATATCGAACTCGATACATGGTACACTTATGACACGCAGGGATATCAAGCGAGTTTTGATTATCCCGGTAACCTGCCCGCCTATGGCACGCTGCAGCTACCTGTCGTTAAGCTCGTTCAGCCAAATGGCACGGAACACAATGTGAATATGATCAGTCAGTCTGTGAATTTTGACCTCTTCAGCAAGGGGCAAATTACTTTGACGGGGCTAAGCCTAACTGCCGCACAGGGAACGTGGAAGGTCAAGGTAACCAGTCTCAACAATTGGGAGGGGCCATCATTTGAGGAAACAATCTATTTCTTCAAGACCCAAAAGATGAATCTAACATTCGGCACCACAACCAAATCAGGACCGATTGGGACGTCGATCGGTGCGTATGGTTCGGCTACAAGCGCGTTTGATATTCCCTTTGTCCCCGTGGGGACGACCCCGACGTTGCCCAATGCCTTCTCGGGAATCACGGTAGAGAATGCACCTACGCCCCTGCCAAACATCAATTACAGTCTTTTACCAGTGCCGATCGTGCAGGGCAACTACATCGCAGCCCGACTAACAGGCTATCTCTACGCCCCGGAGACGGGCAACTACGCCTTAAATATTGCCAGCGGCGGTGGCCATCGCTTGACGATTGGCTCACAAGTCGTCTCCGATACACTGACCGGCACACCCCGTGGTGGTGCTTCGGGAGCAGCCTCAGTGTCGCTTGCTGGCGGGCGGCTACATGCATTTCGCCTAGACTTTGCTGAGAAAACAAGCCGAGCCCTCAGTCTTACATGGCGAAAACCGTCTGACACGGCGCATACTGTCATCGCGCAAAAATATTTCTTCACCACGCTTGTTGATGAGAAAGACATCTTGGTCGATGATTTCAAATTGCTCAGTCGTTTGCCAAACAACACGGATTTGGTAACGAAACGTGGCAACCTTCTTGTGGTGACAGATCCAAAAGATGGCCTGTTTCAAGACGAGTTCCAATATTGGCTGGATTACATCGTCGGCCAGCGTATGACGCGTCCCTCAGGCACCGTTTACAACGCGAACGTCCCTACACAATGTTTCGGGTTGCCCATCGGACCCGCTGGCAGTGAGTTATTCAATAGCTTGGTCTTCGGTGATGAAGCGATCTACCTAGCCGGACCAGGTAGAGCGCGCCTCACCTATCCGACCAATGCATCTCAGTCAGAAACCTTGCAGCCCATGGAGGGCCACGCCGTTCGTGCGCGCTGGCCTGAAACTGCCGCCGAAGGGCTTATCGAGTGCATCTGGGGGGCTGATGAATTCGGCAATCGTGTGCCCAATGTGGAATTGAAACTCGGCAACAACGCGATCAATTTCGGGCAACTTCAATTCACCACCTCTCCCGCCCACGTAACCGTCGAGGGAGTCGGTTCTCTTAAAATTAACGCCGACGCTTATTCGACACTTCACTTCACCACTGCTGGCACGGAACTCAACCAAAGCACGCCGATCTTGCGGGTGGTGAAATCGACTAACCTCCGCACGAACATGCTGGCGAGCGAGGCTATCATCGGCTCAACAATCACGCCCCCAATAGATTCTCTCACAGCTCCTCCAGCGGCAAATAGTCCACCACGCACCGGACACGTCATGCGCCCCAATGCGCGCGTGGCTGGGAATGTGGGTGATAGCTTGGTGATCTATAACCGGGATATGCGCACTGGGCAGATCATTCCGGTTAACCGCGAAACGGAGGGCTCTGACGGATTGATTGTTGCTTGGTATCAGCACAACAGCGATGAAGGGAATGACACGGATTTGATTGAGTGGCCATATGCGGCCATCCAATACGCACCACGCTGGCCTACAACAGCAGATGCGACGAAACTCGGACGGATCACGATTGCCAGTGAGCTTGGTACGGAAGGCCGTTTTGACGGAGCCAATCAACCGCTCTTTACCTTCGCAACCCAAAGCGGCTTTGGCATATATCATCAGGCCAATAAGAGTGCTCTGGGCTATAATCCCAACGAGGAGCACGCATTGCTTGAAACAGACCAAAGCACAGGTGATGTGGCCGCATATGCGCTACGCAACGACTTGAACAATAACCCTGGAAGCAATATCAACAATGTCGATCCGGCTGATTACTACACGTCTGATGCTCATGTGCTCGTTCACTACTTCGAGGCCAATCAGTGGAAGTTCGGTGTTTATGAGGTGGTGGTAGAAGACCATGCCGAGGGTTATCACTTTACAGACCGTAGCGGCGTTGCGGGCACCACCGTATTCCCGATTTATCCACTGTGGAAATCTTCCCTCACATCCGCCGCTACCGAAGGAGAGGGGCAACCCTTCTTCCTCGACCGAAATCAACAAATCTGGGCGAAAGCTGCTGGTGCACTTACGATCTATCCGCACTATGAACTCAATCCAGCGCTGAACTTTTGGTTCGATGCGGATGGTGATGGCGAGCAAGACCAAGACACCACGGATGTTCCTTGGTTGGCATCACAACAATTCACCGGTCAACCAACCGGGCTCAATTACACCATCACTTGGCCAGCGAACATCCCAACAATACGCATTGGCGACACGCTAACGGTGGCAAAAAATGGCCTCCCGGGAATTTTTAATTGGGCAAGGGCGGATGTCATCTTTGACAGCAATGACCCATCCACGCTTGATGCCAACAACCCAAGCGGTGCCTCGGCAAACAAGGCCACAGAGGCAAGCGTGCGCATCTATGACATGATGTCGCCACGTGTGGCCCCTCTTCCTGCTAACGTTACGGCTGAGGGCATCGGTACCCAAATCGAGTTAAAGATTTATGCGAATGATGATCGCATCGGTATCCCAACAACCGTCACTGTTCCCGCGCAGCAAGTGTTTGGGCAGGTTGGCGTTTATGAATTTCCGCAGCTTCCTGCGGACCTTCGCCAACGCTTCATTTTCAAAGCAACCAGTGGCTTTTTGTTTCAGGGCATGCAGCCTGATGCAAACGTGCTCGGCGAAGTGGTATTACTTCCCAATATCCTGACTGAGCGCGAGGCAGGGATTCTTAAGCTCATTGGCGACAAGCCTGATGTTAAACCTCTCTGGGATCAGATGATCACTGAGCTGTATCACCTCACTCGCAATCCACAACAAATCGACACCGACAGCTCAGGTGCCCCCGATCAAGAATTGTTAGTTGGCCTAAACGAATCCGAGGACGATCCCACAAAACTGGTTCATGCGCCAGCTAAAGGTGGCGTCGCCCTCAGCACAGCCTTCGCGCCTGGGTCTGGCTATGTCACTTTAGTCGAAAATAATGACCTATCGCCTGAATTTGATGGCACACCGATTGACTTGAAAATCATCCGAATTGTTGACCAGCCATACGTCGGACAACTGATCTCATTTGAAAATCAGAACCGACTCGATGAGCGGTTTGTCATGCGCCATCGTGGCGATTTCGGCGGACGTTGTGATGAGTTATTCTTTGAATGGTATTGGACACCCGCAGGCAGTCCTACGGACGGGCAATCCTATCCAGCCATTTCAGATAGCAGCGCTGGACCAGGCGCAGGTTGGTCGCTGATCGCAAGTGGCAACGGCTTAAACAGCTACACCATCGAAGGGGGAGTCGAAGTCTTGAGCGATGGTTATGTGCTAGTTCGCTACCGAGGTCTGGACACCACTGCTATCGATCCCATCGACTGGCACGGCTATGCGGGCGACTCTTCAGGTGGAAGTGACAATCCCGTGCCCATGCTCACTGAAGGCTGGGTAAAACGCTCTTTGAATGGCATCAACGCTTTTGAAGTGCGCCATAAGGATTTTGACAGCCGTGAAGCTGATAGCTATGTCACCATGGTTCGATCTGCTGGCACTCCCTATGCGGGCGACGTCGCACTTAACGGCGATGATACAGAATACATCAGCAGTGTTGGTTTGATTGAGCTTTACCAGACCATCCTCAACCGTGCCAAGCGTCTGAGCCTAGATGCCACATGGTCGCTCGACGAATACTCGACCACCGCTGCTGCGGTTAACGACCAGCTCCTCTTCGCATCCACGCGAATCGCCGACCTTTATACCATGCTTGGTAATGAGGCCTATGCAGACGCGCTCGACCCGACGATTGCCTACACGACATCATCTTCACAGGGTTATTTGGCACCTGCACTCCACGCCTTCATTGGCCTAGCAGAGGTTCCCGATCTGCTAGACGAAGAATTGATCATGCTGCGCGGCAGACAAATTCAAAACAACCCTGTCTTCCCGATTTACAACCGACTTCCGGGCAATTTCAGCACCGATGGAGAGCCCATTTACGCGACCACATACGGCTCCACCGATCAGGATGGTGACGGCGATATCGACGAGTATGATGCGCTCATCCAGTTTCCACACGGTCACGGTGATGCGTTAGGCCACTACTTATCGGCCATCAAGTCGTATTACGCGCTCTTGCGTCACCCGAAATACCGTTGGTTGCCGCGCACGGAAGCAACGTCGATCGGTGGTAGCAGCATCGCAGTGGATTATCTATCAGAATCAAAATTCGCACAAGCTGCGGTCAGCCTTGCCCGCGCGGGTTTGGCTACTGCCGAGCTCGAATACCGCAAGCGCTACACCGGCGATCCTGCTGGCCAATGGCAAGGATACAAAGATGCTAACACAGCTCGCGCATGGGGGGTGGACGAGTGGGCGCGCCGCACAGGGCAGGGTGCCTACATCAACTGGGTCGTGGGTAATGCCATGCTGCCAGAGGAGGACACAGAGGACACCAGCCTGCTGTCGAAAATTGACCGCAATACCGTGGCGGAGCTGAATGCGTTGACTTCTGTCAGCACGGAACTGGAGAGTAAAATCTCGCGCTACGATAGTGGCCTGAACCCTCTCGGGCTAAATCCCAGTATCATCTCCTTCGACATCGATCCGAGCATGATCAACGCAGGCGTGGATAGCCGCACACCGTTTGAGCAAACATACGATAAAGCACTCGATGCTACGAAAAGCGCTCTTTCCTTATTCGACTATGCAAACGAACAAGCCCAACTCATCCGAAATGGCGAGCAAACTGCCGCAGATTTTAACCTACAGCTCGAACAGCAAGAGCTGGATTTCAAATCGCGCTTGATTGAGATCTTCGGTTACCCTTACGACGGTGATATAGGGGTTAATGGCACCTATCCCACCGGTTACAACGGCCCGGATTTGTTTCACTATATGTATTTGGATGCGGCGACCTTAAATGTGGATCCTCCATCAATTAACGGCGGCCCAACAGAGGTAGTCCTCGAACAAATAGAACCCTTCAATGCGGGACCTTCAAATGATGAAAATCAGGAAGATAAGGGATTCATTAATAGCTTTCTCTTCGCCAGTGATTTCATTTACAACAAATATGATCCTAACCCGCTGCATAGTGAAGCGATCAACAACACGGACGTTGTGGGTTACGAAGTGCTCGACGTCGATCCCAACGCGACTCTCGCGGTCAAATTTCCCTTTGTTTCGACGGCAGATTATTCAGCCGTCGCGGCTAAAGAGTGGGGCAACCGTCCAGCCCCCGGAAGGCTTCAACTCGCGCTCATGGAGGCTGTGCGCCTGCAAGTGCAAGTCCTGCAATCTCAGGCGGACTATCAGGCCTTGGTGCAAAAAGTCGTGGACGAAACCGAATTTCTCGAAGTGCTTTATAACGTAAAAGCTACGCAAATTAGTTTAATTGACGATAATATCAATCAGCTTAGTAACTTAGGTAATAACGTGGCACAATTACAAACAGGAGCAAATACGTTATTACGGTTTGGAGAAAGCGTCTATCGTGCTTCCAAAACCCTCGCTGAATTTATTCCAAAAAACACTATACTAGGCTTTTCGTTCGGCGGAGACGTCGCCAGTGGAGTCCGGGGTGCGCTAAGTTCTTCAGGGTTTTGGGCTCAAATGGCTCTTTATAATGTAGGCGGCGCACTGGAGACGCGTGCCCTTACTCAAACCGCCCAGCGTGAATTTGTGAATTTCACATCACGCTTGCGCGTTGAGAAGCAAGGCTATCCCACAGAGGTGCAGCAACAGTTGACCAAGATCGAGACGATGCTGCGAGACGAGCTTACGCTGCGCTACCAAATCACCAAAGACATCAAGGCGTTGGAATCCGCACTTGCCCAATATCAGTCCACCCTCGGTGAGGGTCAGCGCATCCTGCAGGAGCGCGCCCTCTTGCGCCGACAGGCTGCGGGCACCACCCAGCAGGCGCGCTATCAGGACATGACCTTCCGCATTTTCCGTAACGAATCGTTGCAGAAATACCGAGCCGCATTCGACCTTGCATCTGCTTATACCTACTTGGCCGCGCGCGCCTTCGATTACGAGACGACACTGCTTTCAGATTCAAGCAACGCGGGATGGAAGTTCTACGACTCCATCATCCGCCACCGCTCTCTCGGTAAGTTCACAGCAGAAAAGGAGCCGCTCGCCAGCGCAGGGGGATTGTCAGATTCGTTGAACGATCTGAAAGGAGTTCATGAATCCGTTGTTGGTGCTTATGGGTTCAACACACCGTTACAAGAGACAACCTACTTTTCGCTGCGTCGAGAAGCCTTCCGAATCAAAGATAACGCCGATGGTGATGCCGCTTGGCGTAACTTGCTGAACACCTCGACTGTACGGAATGTGTGGGATGTTCCAGAATTCCGGCAGTTCTGCATCCCATCACGGCCTGAATCCGCTGGCCCACTCCCGGCGATCATTCTGGACTTTGAGACGGTCATTAACAGCGGTGAAAACTTCTTCGCACATCCCGCTGTTGGAGGTGATAGTGTCTATGATACCTCACGTTATGCCACTCGGATTGCTTCTGCGGGTATTTGGCTGGAAAACTATAATGGGAAAGGTCTCATCGCGACTCCACGAGCGTATTTGGTGCCCGTCGGGACGGATGTGATGCGTTCGCCACTGGCCAATCGATTCGATACGCGGGAATTCACTGTTCTTGACCAATCGATTCCCGTGCCGCGCCTGCTCGGAAACGATTATATTACTGACCCGAATTGGAGTCCGCTCAATGACATGGCCGGAGGTCAGCTTGGACAACTGCGGCGCTCCTCAATGATCCCAGCCAATCACGATGGCGGGTTTAACGAAAGCCAACTGACCACCGACACACGTCTGATCAGTCGTTCTGTTTGGAATACCAAATGGATGTTTATCATTACGGGCGACACGCTACTCAATCCGCCGCAAAATGGCATACAACGCTTCATTTTTGGCGACCCAAATCTCGCTAACGATAATGGTGTGACAGACATTCGCATCTTCTTCGAAACTTACAGCCACTCCGGACAATAACACTCACTTGAGACTCTCCTTTATGAAAAAGCCTTTATTCGTCCTCCTGACAGCATCTATCGTCATCAGCGGTGTTGCCATAGCCAGCATACCAGAGCCAGACATCCTGTTTTACGGACGTATCTATCAACATGTAACTCCTGTAGATGGTGACGTAAGTTCGCCGCCGCAACCCTTGATGACGGGCACTCTCGTTTGGACGATCCAGCCAGCATCTGGCAGTGCTTTTATTCTCGAAACGCAGCTACAGCCATTTGGTGATGCGTATGCGTATCGACTTGCTATACCCGTCACTGCTGCGGCACCCGAGACAGCTCAGAATGGCTTGATCGATGCGAGCGCAAACAGTGTTAGTTATGGGCGCGCAACTGTCACACTGGACAGCCAGCCGCTCTACATCGTGACACCCTCCGGCCCGCAAGCCCTTGTCTTCACTTTCAGCCAAGCGGATCGCGGTAAAATCGAGCGCATTGATCTGTTTCTTGGAAACGGTATCGGGGATTCTGATCGTGATGGCATTCCAGATGATCTCGAAGCGAGTTTTGACATTGATGGCATCGCTGGTCATGACGGCATTGGTGATGTAGATGGCGATCTTGACGGCGACGGCATTCGTGACATTGACGAATATATCAACGGATCACATCTATACGGGTTTGACTACGACCAATGGCTGACCATGCATGACTTAACAGGCGACGATGCACTCCCGTTTGCGGACCCCGACAAGGACGGCAAATCAAATCTTCTCGAATTCTCTGTCGGCTGTGACCCGAACGTCAGCGACTTAGCGGCCTTTAATCAAAAGGTGAGACATGAAGTGGTGGGCAGTGATTTCTGTTTTTTCGTCAATAAGCCTTATCCGCAACAACCGCTGCGCACGGATATTGAGTACTATGTTGAACACAGCACCAACCTCGCAGACTTTTATGACGCTGATGCACTCACGGTGGTCAATGACGATAGCCAAATCGAAGTTCTCTTGGAAGATGCGCCAAACAGTGGCCCTAACTTCTTTCGCTATGCGGTGGAATTCCGCTAATATCAGACGATTTGGCGGATGATTGACAGCGTTCTTCTCAGGTAATTTGCCGCCTAGTTTGAGTGGGATGTGATATTCGTTTAACCTAATGAAAAACCCAAAACGCATTATCCGTGGCTTAATTCGGTATTTGGCGTTTGTTTTGATCATCGCTTGTTGTGGTTGCTCCAAAGAGGAAAACCCACGATCAGAAATCGCGCTCGCTTCAGTCGATGGAGATGTCATTACGCTAGATATGCTAAAAGCCGAAGCGATTGCGACAAAGGTCCCGACCAATACTGAACGACTGCGGGTGCTGCTTAAAGAAGTAGCGATTCGCAAGGCAAAGGCTAGCCAAGCAAGCAAACACTTGTTAGGTCAGGACCCATTACTGCAAGCACAAGTTGAGCATTTGCTCGCTTCCGCTTGGGATACGCATCAAATGTCATCGGCTGCGAATGTGGCTCCTACAGATGACGAAATGCGTGCAGCTTACAAAGCCAGATTGGGCGAATACACATCACCAGCTCGCGTGCTTGTGGCCGCCATCGTTTTGGAATTACTTAGCTCTACAGAACAGAGACAATCAGTGAGAGTGCTCGCAGATCAGTTGATGAGCGAATTAGGTGGTCTCACGGGAGAAAAGTTTGAGGCCCGATTTCGCGAACTAGCCGCTCAGCATTCTGCGGATCAAGCTTCTCGATACAACGGAGGTGTGCTGGGCTATTTCACAGACGGCGCTTCAATTAGAGGATTTCCAAAAAAATTGGTTGATGAGGCGTTTGCATCCTCCTCAGCGATCCAGACTCCTTTTTTGGTAGAAACTCAAGATGCAATCTATCTCACCTATCGAAAAGAATTTCAGCCCAGCAAGACGCGTGCGTATGAGGAAGTGGCAGGGCAAATCCGGTATGAGTTAGAGATGTCTAAAAAACAAATCGAGAACGAGCAATACACTGCCGAGATTGAGAAATCATTGATTATCTATCACTGGGATCAATTCCCAGCGGACGATACTGTTCCGAAGAATGACGAACCCATGCCGCCTCCCTCAAGCATGCCGAAATTTTGATACATCAAGCGCTTTTGGCTTTGGTGCCATGTTACTCTGTTTTTTCGCGAAATATGATATTTCTGATCTCTAGCAAACTGAACGCTACGATGTGTTACGAATCATCCACCGAAGTTTGTCGATAACCACGAGATCTGTCATAAATCTCGAACATATTGCAGAGATGAGTCTGTAGGTTGCGTCCGCTGTGAACGAGTGTAAGACTGCGCGGTTTCTTGAAACACCAGCACACACAATGAAGAGCCTTCCGGAAAAAACCTGCCTCAGTTGTGGTCGGCGCATGGTTTGGCGGCGCAAGTGGGCCGCAAATTGGGATGAAGTGCGTTATTGCTCGGATGCTTGCAGGAAACAAAAGGGCAGTGACCCGGTGGACCGCGAATTGGAGACGGCGATTCTCAGTCTGCTCGCGGGGCGCAAAACGGGTGCCTCGATTTGTCCCAGCGAAGCGGCTCGCCGTGTTTTTCCGGAGGACTGGAACGAACAGATGGAGCGCACCCGGCAAGCGGCGCGGCGGCTGGTGGCTGTGGGGAAAATCTGCATCACGCAAGGCGGTCGCGTGGTGGATCCGTCGTCGGCGCGCGGGCCAATCCGGCTACAGCTCGTGCCAGAAAAACCCGACGTTCCGCATGATGCGTGAGTCCGAGGGCGATGGAAAATTTCCTCAAGCGAGCCAGCGCTGAGTGAGGCCGGAATAAGCATCGATCCTGCGGTCGCGGAAAAAAGGCCAGATCCTGCGGAAATCCTCGGAGGTCTGGAAATCGACGTCGTGGAGCAGAATTTCCTCATGCTCGGTGGAGGCTTTGGCGACGATTTCGCCGTAGGGATTGGCGACAAACGAGCGCCCCCAGAACTCGGTGCCGTCGTGCGTGCCGGAGCGGTTGACGGCGGCGAGGAAGCAGCCATTGGCGACTGCGTGGCCGCGTTGAACGGTTTCCCAAGCGCAATGTTGCGCATCACCAAGCGTCGGCTTTTCCTCCGGCAGCCAGCCGATCGCGGTGGGGTAAATGAGCAACTGCGCCCCGCCGAGCGCCATCAAACGCGCAGCCTCTGGATACCACTGGTCCCAGCAGATTAAGACGCCGAGCTTGCCAAACTTCGTATCCCAGACCGGCCAGCCGCTGTCGCCAGGCGTGAAGTAGAATTTCTCCTCGAATGCCGGATCTTGCGGGATGTGAGACTTCCGATAGAGGCCAAGCAGGCGGCCATCGGCATCGTGAATCGCCGCCGTGTTGTGATACAGCCCCGGCCCGCGATGCTCAAAAAGCGAGGAAACGAGCACCACGCCCAGCTCGTCGGCGAGTTGCCCGAGGCGGTCGGTCACTGGCCCGGGCAGCGGATCGGCGAGATCGAAACGGGCCGGATCTTGGACGGTGCAAAAGTAGGGCGTGAGAAAAAGCTCTTGGGTGATCACGATCTGCGCACCGTCCGCGGCAGCTTGGCGGATC
>JBGSLX010000131.1:0-2709 GCA_041740475.1 Akkermansiaceae bacterium
CGGTGGCAGACCATCCACGTTGTTTGGTGTGCTTTACCAATATGGTGTCACAAACAATACTAAGGTTTACTTGCCGCAATTGGACCCTGCTAACAACAAAATGGGTTGGACAAATACTGCATCAAGCACGAACATTCTTGATCCATGGGGAATTCCTTATCGTTACCGATCCGCTTTTGGCCCACCCAATGCTTCTGGGGCGGCCTCACCCAACGCGCTCACTCAAAATCCTGATTTTGACCTTTGGTCCTCCGGCAAGGACAATAAAAGTGTAACTGGTTCTATGACAGATCCACTCAACAAAGACGATATCCGCAATTTCTAATCAGCGGAGTGGCGTGCTTACAGCCGCCATGAATCGCAGAGGAGCTTGACTAAGCTCCGTAAGTTCGCTGGGAGGCAGCGTCTATTACACTGCAAATTTCCCTGAGGATCACTATTCCAGTTTCATGCGGGCTCAACTTCATCGACGGTTCAGATAACTAGCCACTCGCCGCGATCAATCAGTAGTTTCTTGAGATATTTACGGTCCCACGCATCCTTTTCGCGGAAGGTTTGCTTGGTCTTCCAAAGCAAGGCTGGCGAGGCAAATGGGATGATGACTCCACGGTAATCCACATATTGGATCAGGTGCTCCACATCGGAGTAGCGCAGGCCGCACGCTTTGGCCATAAGATCCAAAGTATGTTCGTCGCACACACGCACCACCTGATAGCGTTCGATTTCACCAGAAGCCAATTCCAAGACCGCTTGATCGGGCAGTATCTCCAGCGCCTTCGTCACTACGGCGTCATTTTCCGGCGAGCAATACACCAGAAGATCAATGTCCATTGTGGTTCTGACCATGCCGATCTGGATGATGGCATAACCGCCCACCACAATGTATTTGGCTCCCAACTCGTTGAGTCTGGCAGCTAATTTTGCCAGATCTTCGTCTGCGTTGGACGAGTCGTTTCTAGCGAATCTGCAGATTCATCATCCATTCGTCGGCCTCCTCATGGCTCATGAAACGGTAAACCCCGTGACGCACTCGGAATGGATTGGGCCGCATGAGGGTGCAGGCGCGAATCAGATTTCCCGCAGCCTCCAACGACTCCGGCCGCGGCATGCGCCGCCTCCCTACCACCTTGGCGCGAGGGTCACCGGATTCGATTAATTCATTCATGTTCGGATGTTATTTTGTATTAGGCTCCTTGTCATCGAATTGTTTTCGACGCCCGGCCCGGAGTGACTCAAACTCCTGACATGGCGAAGGTGTTGGTAGGACTCTCCGGTGGTGTGGATAGTGCGGTGGCGGCTGCGTTGCTAGTCGATCAAGGGCATGAAGTGGTGGCGGGCTACATGAAAAATTGGATCAACGACGAGGGCATCCCCGGCGATTGCCCGTGGGAACAAGACATCGAGGACGCCCGCGCCGTTTGTCGCACGCTGGGCATCGAGCTGCGTGTGATCGACTTAATTGATTCCTACCGCGACCGCATCGTCGATTACCTGATCGAAGGATACCGTTCAGGCATCACGCCGAATCCCGATGTTTGGTGCAACCGTGAGATGAAATTTGGTGTCTTTCTCGACTACGCGCTCAGTCAAGGATTCGAGTTTGTAGGAACAGGGCATTACGCGCGGCGGCGCTATCTGACTGACGGCACGGCGGCGATTTTGCGCGGTGCGGACCCCAACAAAGATCAGAGTTATTTCCTTTCCTTGATGACTCAGCAGCAGGCGGCGCATGCTCTTTTTCCCACAGGTGAAATGCTCAAGCCGCAGGTGCGGGAGGCAGCGCGGCGGTTCCATTTGCCAGTGGCTGAGAAAAAGGACAGCCAAGGCATTTGTTTCCTCGGCCAAGTAAAAATGAGCGATTTTCTCCGACATTACCTGCCGGACAGCCCCGGCGAAGTCGTGGATTCCGATGGTCGCGTTCTCGGCGAGCACCGCGGATTGCACCTTTACACACTCGGGCAGCGCAAAGGTCACGGCATTGCATCGCCGCGCGAAGGCATGGCCTATGTGGTCGTCGGCAAGGACCCGGCGAAAAACCGACTCATTGTCGGCTGGGACACGCCTGCTGCCGATGGGCTTTACAGCCGTATCTGCGTGGTCGGCACGCTGTCGTCGATCAACGAGCCGATTGAAGAGAAACGTCTTATCGATGCCCAGCCACGCTATCGGGCGAAGGCGGAACCAGCCCGCATCGAGCCACTTGGCGAGGGCCGGGTGCGATTGGAATTTCACCAGCCACAACGAGCAATCGCGTCTGGACAAGTCTGCGCGTTTTACGATGGCGGACGAATGCTCGGCGGCGGTGTGTTTGAGAGCGTGGCGGAAATTTCTGGCTGAAGCTGGCTCAGTTACCGGGCTCGAAAAGCTCGGAAAATTTCTCTGCGCCTTGGATTTCAAGCGAGGTCCACGGCGCGGCGTTACTGGCGAGGGCGACCTGCAATGGCGCGGCTGAAAGTTCTTCTGGGCTGGAGTTGCGAAATTTTTCCACGGTGGCCGTCGGGTCCAGTCGGTTGAGCGGATACATCGCGTAGCCTGCGCCGATGTCCACACTGTCGCTCGCCCGCATTTCGAAATGAAGGTGCGCTAGATAGTATCCGTTGGCAGTGCCCACCGTGCCGATGCGGCTGCCCCGCGCAACAAGTGCGCCGCGCGGAACCTCGATCCGGTCCAGGTGAGCGTGCATCGAGTGCCGCGTCTGTCCATCGGCGG
>JBGSLX010000132.1:0-4235 GCA_041740475.1 Akkermansiaceae bacterium
TGGCCGCATCGGCACTTGGCGAGCGTGCGGCTGAATTATGATCGTCAGTGGCTGATGGTGGAGATGGGGCAGGGGATCGAATCGGCGGAACTTTTCGGAGCGCTCTGAGATATTGCCAGTGTTCTTAGTGGTGTGCAGCTTAGCGGCGTGAGTGAAAATCCAATGGTGTCGTTACCGCGAGCGTGGGCAGAGATTGATCTCGCGGCGATGTCGGCGAACGTGCGTGCGGCGAGTGAGGCTGCGGGTTGCTCGCTGATGGTGGTGGTGAAAGCGGGTGCCTATGGACACGGCTTGGAGGAAATTTCCCGGGCACTCGCCAGTCAGGAAATCGCGTTTTTCGGTGTGGCAAATGTCGGCGAAGCACGGCGCATTCGCTCGGCGGGCGTGGAGACAGCGATTTATTTGCTCGGACCGACTTGGGCTGGCGAACGCGAGGAAATCGTCGCTCGTGGCTGGACGGCGTGTCTTTCCTCGATGGAGGAAGCGCGGCATTTCAACCGCCTCGCCACTGACGCCGGTAAGAAGATCAGCGTTCATCTGGCGGTGGACACCGGCATGGGGCGCGGGGGTTTTTTGACCGAGCAATTGCCGGGATTGATGGACGCACTCGCAGCGCTCACGCACTTGGAAATCGAGGGAATCGGCTCGCATTTGCCATCGGCTGATGAAGATCCAGACTTCACTCGCGGCCAAATCGCCACGTTTCATGAAATCATCGAGTCACTCGGTGGAGCGGGGCGTTTCAAATGGCGGCATCTTTTGAATAGCGCGGGCTTGCTGGGCTACGAGCGCGGAGTCTGCAACTTGGCTCGACCGGGCTTGATGCTGTACGGGGTCTCGCCGCTGCCCGGTTTTCAAGATCGCCTGCGCAATGTGATGACGCTCAAATCGCGCATCACCCTGCTGCGGACTTTGCCCGCTGGGCACGGAGTTTCCTACGGTCGGCAGTTTGTGACCACCCGACCGACCCGCGTGGCCACCATCGGCATCGGTTACGGCGATGGCTATCCGCGCCATCTTTCGGCCAAGTGCGCCGACGTCTGGATCGGCGGTCAGCGCTGCCCAGTGCTCGGTCGGGTGACGATGGATCAGATCATGGTCGATGTTTCCGCCATCGACGCTGCCGCAGAAGGCGACGAGGTGGAGGTGATGGGGGCACATATTCCTGCCACGGAGATCGCGCAAAAAGCCGACACCATCACGTGGGAAATTTTCACTGGCATCACACCGCGCGTGACGCGTCAGTATCTCGGAACGAGAATTTAGGATTCGAAAAAACCAGCCGCCCACTCATTTTCTCCGTATGACATCCGAGCGCATTTCCATTCCCAAATACGCGATGGCGCTGGCCCACGTCGCGAGCCTGCGCTCGGAAGATCCCTACCGCAAAGTCGGCGCGGCCGCGCTGGATCACGACAACCGCGTCATCGGCACGGCCTACAACGGACTTGCGCCAGGATTCGATGCCCCGCCGGGTTTCTGGAATGATCGCACGGCTCGCCAGAAGTTCATGCTGCATGCGGAGGTCAATCTTTGCAGCTTGTTCCGGCGTGGTGAGGCGCGATTGGTCGCAACGACGACGATGCCGTGCACCGCTTGCATGCAAACTCTCTGCGCGTATGGCATCACGGAAGTTTATTTCCGCGACATCTATCACGAGTCTGATGCGCCGGAAGTTGCCGCGCTTTACGGCGTGAAACTGGAACAAATCACCGATTTTCCCGAAATCTCATAACTTATGGAATTTGCAGAAGTCACTTGCCCTACGTGTTTCGAGACATTCGAAGTCGCCATGCCCCACCCAGACGAGACGCCAGCGGAATGGGACTACGACTGCGAAATTTGCTGCCGCCCGATGGTCCTCGTATTCACCGGCGATGACGCCTACGCACGCGGCTTGGCGGATTAAGGCACCGCGGGGAAAATGGTGCTATGCATCTATCAGAAATGTAAAAGCAACTCATGTGACATTTTTATGCACGCCTGCATGCGATATCTTACCGTAGCCACATCCTTCCAGAAGCCCATCTCGACCTAATACCAGTCTGAGAAAGCGCCGCCGCTTCTTAGCCCAGAAATCTGTGAAGACGCGTGCGGCGAGGAATGGGGGAGCACACGCGCCCTCGCGTGTTCTGGGGTGCGCCCACGCGCCCCGGCCTCTGCCCATGCGAAGCCACTTTTCTACAACCTCATTCCACAAAATATGATGACGCAAGATATCGAATTCAGTCTGATAGGAGCCACCAGATGCGATGCCACGGTCGCTGTAGCAGCGCGGAAAAACCCGCGAAGCCCGACTGCATGGACGGAGGCACGGAGTCAAACCCGCATGTCCGATGGTGTGGGAGGGGGGACTGGCGCAATCCCGTCACCTCGACCCGATTAGGCTTCTGTTGTCTTGAGCGGTGAGTCCCGAACGCAAGTGCTGCGAGTGATACAAAGCAAAAAGTCGTTGGCTCCGGAATCGCCAATCCTGAAACTGTGCCGTCGATGGGGTTCGACGTGCTAGGCCACATCGCTGGATTTGCGAGCACCGAGAATCCAACCGCGTCATATTCTCCGATAGCACCGAAGCTCGTCGGGAGACTGTCGTCTCCAATCGATGATCGGTCATCATCTCTGAAGAGGAAAAAAAGCCAGTTGCCATCCGAGAGCGTGGACAGAATGCTGATGGATGGAAAATTGTCTGGCGTGAGACTTACGTTGATCGAACCTCCCAGAGTGGTGAATGCCACGCCTTTGCCAACGATCTCAAGCGAGATACTGAGATTATCTAGTATATAGACTCCAATATCGCTGTCAGGATTCGTGTCGTCCCAAATGTCGGAATATGTAACTACCAGTTGGAACCGATCTCCGGCATCTACAAATGGATATGCGCCAATCCAAGCATGATCGATCACTCCCTTGGCATATAGCGTAACAGTCGCGCCCGTTAATGATACGACAGATGCCATTGCGGCGCATGCAACAATCAGGAATATGTTCATTTTCTGCCGACCGTCTAGCTCATCCACAGCGGGGAGGGAAGCCCGAATTCAAATTGAGACGTTATCCGCCGTTGGATGAGCTGTCTTGTGTGTGCCCAGCATGGGCGTGATGCAAATGGGGTGCAAGTCCCCTGTAGAAAATCTATTACATGAAAGTGAAAGATACTACCATCTGAAGTCAACGGCGGAAAGGCGATCAACTGTGGGGAGGAAGACTAGGAGGATAACCCGGTGGCGCTAACAGCTTTCGGAGTAAAGTTGCCGGGGGATAGACTCCGCTGCTCTCCGTCCTTGCGAAATGGCTTCGCGTTGATAGATGCGCAAGCGCATGGGCATTCACCCAACAAAGGGCTGGACCGCATGGGAATGTTCTAACCGCGAGGCGGACGGTCAATCCACCGATAACGCCAGATGGCTAGAAGGAACCGAGAGCCGCCGCGATGGGAAGCATGTGGACGTTCAGGATTACGCTTCGGCCTTGTTCCTGACGCAGGTTTGTCTCGCGTCCGACGAAACCGTCGTGTATGGACCTGTGGCTGGCTCTAGGAGTCAGTCACTGGACCCGATTCTGCTTCTTTGTGTTTGTTGTGCAGACGTCGCCATTCGGACATCATTGCGATAAATCCCTCTCGATCTCCTTCGTCAGGTTGCTTCAGTGAGGCCTGATCATAAAATGCCATTATTTGTTCCGAATAGGTCAGAACGGCACTTCGCCAGACGCGTTCTGGGATTGCTATCGTGGCCTTATCATCCGTGGTGAGCTGGAACTCGTCTCCAATACGCCGTATCTCAAAGTCGATTCCCGATGGGCATCCACAGATTACAACCTCAGGTTCGCCGACATCATAGATGCTGTGTCCACAACATGGAAAAATGTGGTCACCAACGGATGATTCGTGCGTATGGTCGCGATCCAATGCGCGAAGAAGATAGATCGCCGATGCGCTGACCGTCCAATCGCCATCGTCCGGGCTTGAGATAACGTGGTCGCTGATCTGGAATGATACAGGCGAATGGGCGCATATGTCGGATGGCTCGTCGCTGCCGTCATCGCTAATCCAGTGCAAACGATCTGCGCGGAGTGTAATCATATCTTTTGAGCAGAACGTTAAGATCGTGCGCGCCGGGTTGGAAGCCCAAAAAGCGGGGTTGATGTTTGCGGCGTCGCACGCATCGACATGTTGGACTGAGGGGGAGGACGCCGACTACAGGGGGGCTTTCAGCCCGAATCGGCGGGGACGGCGG
>JBGSLX010000133.1:0-13919 GCA_041740475.1 Akkermansiaceae bacterium
TCGGTGGCAGCTGGGTTTTTGGCGATGAGAAACGCGAGGTAGCCACTGCTGGTCGTGGCGTGGATGGGTGAGGCGTTCGGGGTTTCTGGTTCGAAGCCGAGTGCGTATTCGATGAGGTTAGCGAGATCGTCGCGGTCGGGATCGGCAGTTTCGCTGCTGGTTTGTGGGTCGCTGAACTCGCTAGAACTGAATTTTGAGAAGCGCCAGGCATCGAAGGGCTTATCCTGAATCGTGACCAAGGCATTTTCCCCGGGCGGAGTGACCGACGCGAAGTCAGCGGCGGCTGACAAAATCACGCTGCGATCTCCTTGTGCGAGAGCATCGGCGATGGGGATGACATCGAGGGAAATGGAGGATTGCCCGGCGGGAATCATCACGCTGGATGGCAATGGCTGGTAATGGATGGCGGGCAAAGCGGTGCCGCCGATGGTCAAAGGAACCCACAGCGGCAGGGTGGTATCGCCGCTGCGGGTGAGTGTGATGCGGCCTTGCAGGCCGTCCATTTCGCGAGCCAGCGGCGCGGGAGTGGAAACGCTTACCGACGGCAGGCTGTGCCATGCGAGGCCGATGGGCGTGTCGCTGGGTGAGGTGTTATCGACGACGAGCGCGTAGTCTCCGGGGGCGAGCGCACTTTGATAAACCAGCTCCACGTTATCGACGGCGCTCATGCTAGCGGCGATTTGTTCGCCGACGGTGAAGTCGGCGGCATGGTGGAGCCGCAGGTCCAAGTTCGCGAGACTGGAGTCCCAAGTGCGGGTGCTGTTCCGACCACTGCCGGTTAATTGGGTCGTCACGCTGCGGTTCCATGTCAGAGCTGCGCAAAATGGTGTGTTGGCTGCGCCGGGAGGGATCGAGAAAAACCAGGTGGTTTCAGTGTTCGCGGTGACGGTTTCTTCCGACCAGCCGCGGATGCCGTGGGACTCGATCAATGATGCGGCTTTTCTGCCGGATTGCAGCGCAAGGTAAGCGTGGTGGGTATTGAGGTTGCCGGAGCCGTAGCGGAGGTCGAGTGGTCTGGTGCTGGTATTCGACCACGATGAGAGAGTGTCTTTTCGGGCGGAGGCCATCAGCAGGGACTTCACTAGCAGCGGGCGTCTGGTTTGAGCGACAGGCAGTTGTGAAACTTTCTCGTAGAGCAAACCCGCCGCGCCCGCGACCATCGGGGTGGTCCAACTGGTCGCGTTTTCCGGTGCTGCGCTGGGCGCGACGATGTCCGGCTTGACGCGACCGATCCCATCGAGAGTGGTCAATCCCGCACTGTGATCGCCATCAGATCTGCCGACCGAAATGGAGTGGTAACTTTGGCCGAGCAACTGTGGCAGTGGATTGGTAATACTGTTGTTTTGGCCGACCACACAGATGAAGCCCTGAGTTTGAATGGCGTAATCCAGCCGACGGTTTGCATCTACGGCGTCCGCTACTGTTTGGCCGTTGCTGATCCAGCTATGACTTTGGACGGCTCGGGATTCGATTGCTGGAAGGCTGGTTGTATCAAGTTTCAAGAAGCCCGCACCGAGCCAATTGTCGGCGCTGTACAAGTCCACTTGGCAGCTTCCGGGCAGTTGGCTGGTGGTGGCGTAAAAGTTGGTGGCGACTTTTTGCGCGTGATTGCTGGTGGTGCTGGCACCTGATTTGAGGGTGAAATTTTTCCCGAGAAACAAGGGACTTTCGATGTCTGGCACATATTTTGCGGTGGGTTCGAAGGCTTCCACTTGGGTGAGCCCGTCCGTGACTGTGGTGGGCAGTTCGGCTCCGGCGATGAGCTGGAGGCGAGTGAAGCCAGTCTCATCACGCCAATCGGCCTTCGCGCTGGATGCGCAAAAAAGCAGGAGAATGGCGGAGTGGTAGAGGCGTAAGTGCACCGACACGGAATTTAGTAGAGTATGCACTGCGGCGCACGAAGTTTTGTGTGCGAACGGAGTGGCGTTTTCCAGACGCCATACAATCTAACAAGCGGCTTGAAGCCGCTGCTGCGGGATATGGCTCCCGGAGAGAGCCACTCCGAAAGAAGGGCGGTTGACTCAGTTGCGCCCTGCGTTCAGATTTTTGGTTGTCGATGGCTGAAATCACACCCGCAGTAGAAATCCGAGATTTGGTGAAGGACTTCAAGACGTCCTTCCGGCGCAAGCCGCTGCGCGCGGTGAGCGGAGTCTCGATCCGGATCATGCCGGGCGAAGTTTACGGATTGATCGGCCCGAACGGCTCGGGGAAATCCACAACGATGAAGGCACTACTCGGGCTAGTGGCTCCGAGTTCGGGAAACTGCGCGATCTTCGGCAAGGATTCGCTCAAAGTGGACTCGCGCAACGAGGTCGGTTTTTTGCCGGAAAATCCTTATTTTTACAAACATCTCAGCGGATTGGAGACCCTGCGCTTTTACGGAAAACTCTGCGGGCTCGGCGGGAAAGCACTCGCTGATCGCATCGACGAATTGCTCGCGCTGGTGGACTTGGAAGGCGCGCGCGACCGCCGGGTGGGCGGATATTCGAAAGGCATGCTGCAACGCATCGGGCTGGCGCAGGCTCTGATCCAAGAGCCGCGGTTGGTCATTCTCGATGAACCGACGGCAGGCGTGGATCCTCTGGGTTCACGGCAAATCCGCGACATGATTCTCAAGCTGCGCGACCGAGGCATCACAGTTTTCCTCTGCTCGCACCTGCTGGAGCAAGTGCAGGAAGTCTGTGACCACGTCGGCATCATTTTTCAAGGGCGGATGATCCGCGAGGGGCGGCTCGATGATTTGATATCCATCGAGGACCAGACCGACATCGTACTCCGCGACGCCACGCCGGAGTTGCTGGAAAAAATCAAGAATCTGGTGGAAAGCACGCCGGGCGCGGCGGTGGTGCGCACCGGAAAACCCCGCACCACGCTGGAGAGGCTTTTCCTGCGTGAAATCAGCGAAGAAGAAGAACCATGAGTCAGCCAAAAACCGTCGAGATCAAAGGTTCGCACCTCGGGCGCATTCTAGTGATCGCCACCAATACTTTCACGCAGCTCGTGCGGATGAAGGTGTTTTATTTTATGGGAATCTTTGCAGTGATCGCGATTGGCAGCAATTTCTTCGAGCTGCCGCAGCACGAGGGGCCGGAGGCGGTGGGCGCGAGTGTGCTGCGCTCGATCAAAAGCTGGTCGCTGGGTGCGATGACTTTGTTTTCCGTGGTGCTCTCGATCGTGGCGACGGCGCTGCTTTTGCCCAAAGATGTGGAGGATCGCACGCTTTACACGATTCTCGCCAAGCCGGTGCCGCGCTTGGATTACTTGTCGGGAAAATTGCTGGGCGTGCTGATGCTGGTGTTCGTCTCGCTGGCGTGCATGGACCTGCTGATGACGGCGGTGCTGCACATCCGCACCGGGATGGTGGTGACGCAGCAGGCGGAAATGGCGGCAGGAATGGGTTGGCCGCAGGATGCGATTGATTCGCTGCGCAACGACACGCTGGCCCACGGGCCAAATGCCTCATTGCAAGGCGCAGTTTTCGCGGTGTTTCTGCGCGGTGCGATCATGGCCTCGCTGGCGCTGCTGGTCTCCACGTTTTCGACGAGCACGCTTTTCACCACGATTGTGAGTTTCATGGTTTATTTCATCGGCCACTTTCAGGCGGATGCTCGCGAAGTGTATTTGAGCGCTGGCCAAGCGGGGGAGGGGGTTTTCGCGCGGATTGCTGCGCTGCTGCTTTCGCTGGTGCTGCCGGATTTTCAGCTTTTCAACGTGATCGATGCGGTGATTGAAGGGCAGGCATTGCCGCTGATCGCGCTTGGGAAACTCACGTTGGTCGCGCTCTACTACGCGCTGTTTTTCACCATCGCCTCGTGGTTCATCTTCGCAGACAAGGAGTTTTGACGACGTGAAGCGACCATTCAAATACGTCGTGGTGGTGTTGGCGCTGTTGCTTTTCGGCGCGGCGAGGTTGCCTTTTGAGGCGTCGCTGCATCGTCAACTCACGGAAGCGGGCTTGTTTCCGCCGCCCTTGCAGATTGGCACGCGGGAAAAGATTGGCCAGACCAGTTCCGCAGTGGCGCTGGGTGGACTGCGCACGTTGGTGGCGACTTTCCTGAACTTGCGCGCGTTTGGATTTTTCACCGAGCGACGCTGGGCGGATGTCGCCGGCACCTTCGATATGATCGTCGATCTTGCGCCGCGCACTCGTTACTACTGGGACACCGGTTCGTGGCACCAGGCTTATAACGCCGCTTCTTATTACATCAACGATTCCAAGCTGCCGCCACTGCGGCGTCGCGAAGCTTGGCGCTCCTCGATCCTAAGCGGTCGCTCGTTTCTGGAGCGTGGAATCCGCAACAATCCGGACGACTGGAGCCTGCACGCCAATCTCGGATTTCTGCTGTCCGATCCCAACAAGATGCCGGCGTTTCGCGACCGGAATGAAACGTTTGAGGCGGCTGCGGAGGCGTATCGCCGATCTTACGAGACCGGCACGGCGCTCGGTTATGTGCAGCGCTCGTGGTTTTACTCGTTGGCAAGAGTCGAGGGGCGGGAAGCCGAGGCGCTCGCCATGGCACGCGAACTTTATGCCAAGGGCGGCGTCAATCACACCCCCACGCTGCTGATGCTTCTGCTGGTGCTCGAAGCTCACGAAAAGCCGACGATGGATGTTGCCGGACGCGCGATAGAAATTTTTGGCGATGCCGAAAAAGCTTATGAGATGCTCTCCTCGCATTGGTGGCGAACACGAGAGCGATTCCCGATTCACGGCATCGCTGGGGGTTTGGAAGCGCTGGAGCGCAAACTCAGGATTCCGGAGGCCGATAGCATTTTCAAAAAACCTCAACCTCCGGGAGTGGACATCGATTCATGGTTCGAAAAATGAATTTTCGCCGATCTTCTTCGGATGCCTAAGCTGGCTCTCCCCGTGATTGAGCGCCGCGTTTTTCATCGATGAAGCAGACGATCGCCAGGCCGACGACTAAGAAGCCAGCGAGTACAAACAGCGCTTCACCCGTGCCGAGCGTGTCTTTCACCCAAGCGAACGGGAAAGTCATGATGGCAGAGAGTTTCCAGACCAATCCCCACATGCCGAATGCTTCTGCCTCGCGCCCCGGTGGTGCGAGAAAGCTGACGAATGCGCGGTTTGCCGAGCCCAGCGAACCGAGCCCGAAGCCGAGCAAATTCCCGATCAACCACAGCGGCCAGACCGGAAATGCCGCTTCCACACCCGAAGCGAGGTGAGCGCGGTGCATCTGGGCGAAAATCGCAAAACCCAGCGTGGTCAACAGCCACAAGACGAGCAGCGCGATCAGCGAGCGGCGGTGTCCGACACGGTCTTGGAGAAACGTCGTGACCACGGTGCCGACGATGCCGGAAATGGTCAGCACGCCGACGAACA
The DNA here is from genome assembly GCA_041740475.1 of Akkermansiaceae bacterium. GTDB lineage: Bacteria > Verrucomicrobiota > Verrucomicrobiia > Verrucomicrobiales > Akkermansiaceae > Luteolibacter. The sequence goes on from JBGSLX010000133.1 coordinate 5,345, forward strand.
CCACCAGCGAGACCTGTGAGAAGCCAAACTCTTCCGCGAGCTTGCTGGCGAAAAACACCACGACGCCCATGCCCGTCCCGAAAAACAGCGACGCGAGAAGCAGCAAGCTAAGATCCCGCTGTTTGCCGATGTTTCGGAAGGTTTCGCCCAGTCGGATGAACCCGGCGACCAGTGGATTTTTCCCGTGGTGAATCTGCTCGGGCGATGGCGGTTCGCGCAGCCAGAGCATCGTCGGGATGCAGAACGCGATGAACCAAAGCCCCGCGCAGACGAAAAATGGTCGCCAGCGGTCGGTTTCCCCGAGGTCGAGAGCCAGCATCGCGCCAGCGGTGATTACTAACAGCAGCAGCGCGGCGGCGTAGGCGCAGCCCCAAGAGAAGCCGCTCACGCGACCGACTTGCTCGGGTTTGGAAAGTCCGGGAAGGAATGAGGCGAGGAAATTTTCACCGATGGCGAAGGCGAAATTGGCCGGGACATAGATCAGGACCGCGAGCCAGAGCTGCCCCGGCTGAATCAGCGCTAGGCAGCAAGTCAGCACGCCGCAAAGCAATCCCGAGGCGATCAAGAACGGTTTTTTCCACGCTCGTTCGTCCGCCAAGGCACCGAGCAGTGGAGAAAGCAGCGCGGTCAGCAACATGCTGCCACCAAACGTCAGCGCCCACACGCGGTCATCAATCGCGTCGTTTTGAACCACGACTTTTGAAAAGAAGATCGAGAAAAGCAGGGTGTTGACCAGCAAGGTGAACGACTGGTTTGCCACATCAAACGAGATCCACGACCATAGCTGCCGCTGGTTTGGCAGCCCGGCTAGCGGATAAATCCGTCGTTTTTCGCTCATATGCCGAGAGGATGCCGCGATTTTCACGATCCGCGATAGAAATTCAGTGGCACCGCGTAGTCGCGCCGATGAAAAAAATCCTCAGCTTACTCCTCGTCGCTTCCGCCACTCTCGCTTTTGGCGGAGAAACCATCGCCCTTTTCAATGGCAAAGACCTCGCTGGCTGGACGGCCGACGTGCCGAAAGCCGACGGAAACCCAGCGCATCCACCCGTGTTCTTCGTCCGCGATGGCAAGCTCGTCAGCCTCGGCAAGCCGGGCGGTCACTTGATCACTAACGACTCATTTTCAGACTACAAACTGGTCGTTGAATATCGCTTCGCCAACGAGGGCGGCAACTGTGGCGTGCTCGTCCACGCCTCCACACCACGGGTGCTGAGCAATATGTTTCCGCAATCGATCGAGGTTCAGATGATGCATGAGAATGCTGGCGATTTCTGGTGCATTCACGAAGACATTACCGTGCCAGACATGGAAAAACGCCGACCCAAGAAAGATCCTTCCGAGGTTTATGGCGGTAAAAAAGGCAACGCGCGCCGGATCGTCAATCTGACCGATGGCTCCGAGAAGCCACTCGGCGAATGGAACACGATGGAAATCGAGTGCAAGGGCGACGAAGTGATCGTCCACGTCAACGGCACGCTGGTGAATCACGGCAGCAAAAGCACCGCCAGCTCAGGGAAAGTCGCGCTGCAATCAGAAGGCGTCGAAGTCGAGTTCCGCAAAGTCGAGCTGACCAAGCAGAAATGAGCGGGGTGAAACATTCCGTTCTCGCGGAAAAGCCGATTGAAAGGGGACGCAGGGTCGTTTAGATGCTCTACTCATGAAGGTATTCGTTAAGCTCGCTCGTCAGTGTTTTCCCGGCTATTTCGCAGGGATTTTATTTTTCTCCGCCTCTGCCGCATCGGGTGGAGAAGGAATTCCCAAGACATTTGGAGAATTTGAGAAATCCGCATCAGCCGGAGCAAAGGTTCCGAGTGGGCTTTCCGAGCCGCTGAGTGCGTTGTGGCATTCTAAAGCGGGTCAATGGGAGCGGGCGCATGAAATCGCGCAGGACATCGAGACTAAGACGGGTTCATGGATTCATGCGCATCTTCACCGAGAAGAAGGGGATCTGCCGAATGCGGGTTACTGGTATCGGCGCGCTGGCATGACCAAACCGGAGGATTTGGAAATCGCCGAGGAATGGTCACAAATCGCCCGCGAGCTTTGGCAGAGGGAAAAAGGAATCACGCCTGGCCAAGAAATGCTCACTTCACCCAACGGCCTAGTCGCCACCAGCGTGGAGGCATCCGTGTCGGAAGAAGGCGCTTGGGATACGGTCATTCGCAAGAACCGCGAAACCATCGTCCGGATTGAAAACGCGCGTCCTGTGTCTTTTAGCCCGTCGGGAGATGTGCTGCTGATGATCGACGCGGCGGCTGATGACAACTGCCGTCATTTTCTCATCAAGCCGAGTGCCAACGTGAAAATTCCGCCTTTCGGCAAGCGGATTTCGGTCGGCGGGCGCTTCGTGACCAAGCACAAGTGGTCAGAAGACGGCGCTTCTCTCACGCTCATTCCCGATCCAAAACTCAGCGATGAAAAACCTGAGACAATTTCTGTCGCCGAGCATCTGACCTCCAAGTGAAGCGGGACGCCTATTTTTTATCTCTATGAAAACCATTCTGATTTCCTTGTTGGCTGCGGGCATCGCCCATGCGGACAACATGAAAGCCTTTCCTGCCGCTGATGCAGGCATGAAACGCCATGTCATTCATCTGCCGGCGGCGGAAAATGAGGAGTCGATGAAGGTTGAACTGATTGTCGGTAAAACTGTCTCGACCGATCCGGTGAATCGTCACTTTTTTGCTGGAAGCATCGAAACGGTGACCATCGAGGGCTGGGGTTTTGAGCGACACATCGTGAAAGAAATCGGTCCCATGGCCGGCACCTTGATGGCTCCGCCTGAAGGAGTGCCGTTCGTCGAACGCTTTGTCACACTGGCGGGTGAACCATTTCTGATTCGCTACAACAGCCGCTTGCCAGTCGTCGTTTATGTGCCGAAAGACGCCGAGGTTCGCTTCCGCATTTGGCGCGCCGACGCCACCGCCGAGCCTGCGCCTGAAGGTTGATCGTTGACTCGGAAATTGAGACAACGAAAACGACGAAATTGGCGAAAGAAGAAGGAGTTAGGGCAGTTTGGCGTAATACCTCGTCAGTGAATCTTCCTCTCGCATCACAGCATTCTTCTTTCGATGCTTTTCGAGCTTTTCGTTGTTCCCAGTTAGGCTGATCGCTTGCGAATGGCTCAGGGGGTGTTTTCCACGGCCTCGATGCAGAAGAATCGTTTGCCGTCGTTGCTTGGCAAGGTGACCGAGTATTTTTCGTAATCGACCGGTGCGCCGGTTTGATCGACGTCCAAAACTGGGTTTGGCGCGATCACGGTCGTCCATGAATCGATGGCCAGAGTGGTGCTTTCCTTGAGTGTGTAAGTCGCGCCGTTCTCGCGTTGCAGCCAACTCAGCACGAGATTGCCGTTGTTGGAAGTGGTGGTGACCAACGAGCCGTTACCTGCGATGGGGGAAGTGCCGAAGAGGAATTCTTGCAGATTACTGAAACTGTCAGCGTCAGCGTCATCATTGCGACCATCTTGGCCGTTGGTGATTTGAGTTTTCCAGAGATCAAAGGGATCGGTGATCGGGACAGCGAGGAAGCCGGTATCGTTCAAGATGAATGGGCCGGGAGCGCCATTCACGGTGATGAGTGCGAGCTGGGTCGGAGTGAGGCCGCCAGAGTAGGTGCCGAAGCGGATGGAGGAGCCTTCCGTGAAATCGCCGTTGATCTTGAGCGAGCCACCGGACCAGCTCACCGCGCTGCTATCGGCGAATGCGAGTGTGGCATCAGTTCCGAGCTGGATGGTCGCGGTGCTGATGACGTCGAGAGTGCCCGCTGTGTCGGTGAATGTCTCGGCGTCGAGTGTCGCATTGCCGATGCTGAGGGCGGTGGTGTCTGGAAGCACATTCGAGGCGGCGAGGATCAGTTTGCCACGAGTGACGGTGGTTGCTCCGGTGTAGGTGTTAGGTCCAGCGAGGCGGAGGATGGCACCGACACCGAACGCATCGACAGAATTTTGAACATTGATGTTCGCCGGGCCACCGATGTGGCCGCTAATGGTGACATCCGTTCCAGCGTTGTTGACGTTGATGGAACCGTGCCCGGAAATATTTCCCGCGAGGGTGGCGTTTGAGCCGGTATTGAGGCTGAGCGCAGCGGTGCCATCGCCGGTGATATCGCCGTTGTGAATCCAAGAGACGGTGTTGCGGATCGTGAGGCCGCCCTCGCTGTAGATGTTGCCGGATGGCGGCAGAGTGCCATTTGCGGACAGGCGAAGGAATGCGTCGTTGTTGATGGTGGTGGTCCCGCCGTGGAGGCTGTCGTTGTTCAAAACGAGTATGCCATTGACCACGATCAGATTCCCGCCTGCTCCGGAAATTTCCCCGTTGATGGTGTGGGTGAGACCGTTTCCGACCGAGGAAAAGCTGGCTCCTGCGATATCGAGATTTCCGTTGATGGTGATGCCATTGGTGCCGCCGTCAGCGACCAAGCCGGACGCGCCCGACGCAACAACCGGGCCGTCCCAAGTGATCGTGCGGCTGTTTCCGCCAGCGACCCGCAAGCTGGAGCCATTGAGGGTGAGTGCGTTGTTGAAAACGTAGCTATCGAGAACGGTGATGATGTTTCCGCCGTTCATCACGACTGGGCCGGTGCCGAATGCGTCGTTGTGTTGAGGATAAACGGAGCCGCCGCCGCCGTTGGTGAAGCCGCCGCTGTGAGTGTTGGCGATGGGTAGGGTCAGATTGGCGGAGCCGGTTTTGATCAGCGTGAGCGGCCCGAGGGCACTTTGCAGCGGCGTATTGAGAGTGCCACCGACGTTATTGAGGCCGATGGTGAGCGAGGCAGGCGCAAGGGCGGTGTTGCGAATCGGGCCGCTGCCATTGATGAAATTCAGGTTTTGCGCGGTGCCGTTGAGGTCGAGGGTGCCATCCAGTGATAAATTGGTCGCTGTGGCTCCACTCGCCAGCACGCTGGAAAGGCTCGTTTTCAGCGTCGTAGCGGCGGAGACGTTCAGAGCCGTGAGAGGGTTCACGGCTGCGCCGAGTGCGATGGTTCCCGTGCCGTTCAAGGCGAGGCCAAAAGCACCGGAGATCCCGCCATTGACCGCAAGTGAGCGACCTGTGGTGACATTCCATGATTGCGCTTCGTTGATGATGAGCGGCGTGGTGATCGCCAGATCTTGTGTGGCGGCGGATAGGTCGATGCCGCCGGAGCCTAGCCTTAGCGTGTGGGTGCCGTTGATCGAAACAGGACCAGAAGGGTTTTTTACCGTAAGTCCGCCGAGATCGAAATCTTGGTTGAGTGATGTCGCTAGGTTGGTCGTGGATGCCTCATTGAAAATGACTGCGTCGCCCGTGGTAGGCCGAGTGTTTGAGGCCCAAGAGTTTGTGCTAACCCAAGAACTTCCTGCGGTCCCAGTCCAGACTGGTGATGACAGCGGCACGATGAAACGCCACTCGAGTGCATCCCCGGTAAGGGTGTTCGCGACCATCGAGTAAGTGGCTTCTGAAGTGGTGTTATTGAAGGAAAGTTGCAAGCGGCGGCTCGAAGCGGGGTGTTCGAGATAGAACCAGCCATGAGGCCTCGCGGTGAGCGACCACTCGACATCTGGGCCAGTCGTTCCTGCGGCGGCGAGAGTCGGCGCGGCGCCACTGAGGGAACTGAGACGACGTCCATCTCGCGATGATACGACGTAGTATCTTCCCGAGGTTCCCGTGGGCGCGAGTGTCCAATTTACAGCCGGTCCATCCACACGGATCGTGCGACCGCCGGGTGTGGAGGTGAGCAGGTTGGCGAGACGTTTGTGACTGCTCTTGTGGTGGATGTAATACGTCTTGTCAGTGCGAACGGTGGTGTCGCTGTCCCATGCGGCATATAATTTGCCGAAGGCCGTGAGATTTCCGGCAAGATCGTAGCTGTTGGATCGCGGCGCAGGGGTGAATGCCTGCCACGGATTTGCAGGTTGAGGGTATTCCGCATCTTCGGTGAAGATGAATAAGGCGTATTTGCGGAGTTCGGTCAGGCTCTCAGCGCGCCATAAGAATTCGGCTAGAGTGTGATAACTGTCTTCCTCACTCCAAGATTGATTTTTGCCCCAATCCACGAAGGAAAACTCGGTCAACCACACAGGGCGTTGCCAAGAATTGAAGGATGACTGGACCAAACTGACGAGATTGTCAGATGAGCCGCTGGGTCCTGGGTAGGTGTGGATGGCCGTATAATCCACCCGGTAGCCGAGTCTTTCTGCTTCTGGATAAAAATCATTGAGCCAACTTGCAGTGCCTGGTGCGGGGCTGACTAGCGGGAGATCCAGTTCTTGCAGGCGCGGCCAGAGTGAAATCACGGTGCTCAACGACATATTCGACTGATCGGTGCGGTCTGGCTCGTTGAAACCGAGAAGGTGGATGCCGTCACTTCTTGTGCGCCATGTAGGATAGTTCTGCCAGAGCGGACCTTGTGCGGTATTGATATCCCAACTGAAATTTCCCCACTGCATCGGAAAATGGACGGCATCTGGAGGAATTGGATCTGGATTGAAGCGACCCCAGTTGTAAGCCCAGCTCGGATTGGTCGCCATCGCGAAGGTGGTGCCGCCAATGCCTTTTTTGGAAGCACCTGCGAATTTGGAAAACTGCCAACGCTGGCTGGTCGCACTACTAGCGGTGTTCTGAACCAGTGCCGTGCCAGCCGAAGTCGCCCCTGCTTCGGTATCGATCACAAGGCCGCTCCACTGGTTGATCAGTCGGTAAACGCCACCGCCGAGTGGATCGAGGATCCAATCTTGGTGCGGAAGTGCGGTGTAAGGCGCATCGGTGAGTGGCAGGCCGGGAGTTTTTGAGAGCTGGGCACCGGAAAGGCAGTTTCCAGATGCGCGGTTGCGCAGGCGGTAGGTGCCGTTGGAATGATTGAGCAGTATTTGGTATTGGCCTTGGCCGGTAGTGAGGCCCGTTTGATTGAGAGATGGCTGACCGCTGTTTGGCACGGCCATGTAGCGACCGGACGTGGGATTGGTGATGAGGTAGAATGAATCGTTGAACGTTTCAAAATCAGCAATCGCGCCGGATGTGATGAGGTTCGTGCCAATCGAGTAGCCCACGTTGCCAGTGTTTGCTGGAAAAACGCAGAGCTCACGGATGGCAGCGGTGGCGGCGGCGGGATTGGTGAATTCGAGGCGAATTTGGGTCGTCGTGACTGGCGTGCTGAAGGTAACAACGAGATCCGAAGTGGAGTTCCCTGCGATTGTTCCGCCGGGGATCTCCAGCCAAGTGGATGTGCTAGCATCCCAGTATTTCAGGATGAAATCAGAGAGTGGTAAAATGCTACCCGCACCGGAATACAAGTGCGCACTTCCGATCTTGGTGAGGACTCGCAGATCGATGTCCAGCGTGTTGACACCGGCTGTGTTGGTTTGCCACGCGGAACCAATGTGCGCTCGTCCGTCCACGGCCTTGAGCGGAAAAAATCCTACCGTATGAGCGGTGGCGACGGCTGGGCGCTGGTAGGCTAGGTTAATGGTCAGATCGGTGCCGAGCGGATAGCCAGTTGGGCCATTGGGCGGGTACAGGGCGAGTTCGCGGACGCGCAGTGGATTGTCTTCACCGATGATGCGGAAAGAAGTCGCGGTGATCGGATTGGTGAAGATCAGGTTGCGTTCGACGTTGGTATTGATGCTTCCAGTTGTCGAGCCGCCGGGGATTGTGATCCATGTGCTGCCATTCAGATATTGAATGCTAAAGTTACTGAGCGGAGATGTGTCGTTTATACCCGTAAATACCTGAGCACTGCCGACTTCCACAGGGAATGGAAAATCAACCCGCGCGGTGTTCCATTTCCAACTATCACTTTGCCAGCGGTTGTCGTTTCCGGTCACGCCATCGGTCAAATATGAAGCCAAACGTTGACCCGCGACCGTTCCGCCGCCTGTAACTGACTGGAATTTTGCCAAATTCACCCGCTGTGGAGAAATTTGTGGCGCGATCACTCCGGCAACGCTGAGATTGGTGCCTGTGAAGGTTTCGTGGTCAAGAGCGCCGCTTTTGAGCTTTAGTGAGCCATTATTGGTATCGTTGGAAGGAGCAAGCTGGATGCGAAACGTGGTGCCCGTGATATTGAGATCCGCCGCCAACGGGGCATCGAATGCGAACGCATATTCTGCGTTGGGGTTTTGCGCTGACGGGGTGAAGACAAAAGCACCTGTGGCAGTGCCAATCACGACGTCATCCCCACCGCCGGGCAGTTCGTCTTGTCCCAAATAGGTGAAAGTGACAGCCACTGCAGTGGCATCGTTTGCCGTCGCACTCGTGTGTGTGGCGAAGCCGAAACCGGTCAAGACCACCCGGGTAGGTCCCTGATTTCGTGTCAGCAGGCCATTGAATTTGCGATTGAATACCGGAGCCGATGGCTGATGGATGTCGGTGTCGGAGCCGCCATTAGTCGCATCGTCCACGAAAAATGTGGGGCCTAGTTGTGTAGTGATATTACCGGCTTGCATCGTCGCTGCCTGAAGACCCATCGACGAAGCCGCCATGGTAAATGCTGTAGCCAAGCCAAATACCAAATGCCGCGTATTGCGGTTGTGAATCAACGATATGGTGAACATTAGAGGAGATGGGTTGGGTTTTACAAAGTTTTAGAACGCCGG
>JBGSLX010000134.1:0-4251 GCA_041740475.1 Akkermansiaceae bacterium
GCGGAAATGGCCACTTGTTACTAGTTGATTTACGAACCGATAGCCAGCGAGCATGCGCGGTATCGTTCCATTCTTGTCTCCAACCATTTTTTGAACTTCATCCAGAGTAAGGTTGTGATCACGGAGAACGTCATCAACCCATGCAGCTTTCGCATAAGAATCCCATTCAAGAAAACCAACAATGTGTCGGACACCGATGTAGGGAAGGACTTCCTTGAGTGCGTTCTCACCTTGATAGACGATGACCGGAACAGGGCTGATTCGCTTTTTCCCATATTCAGAATGGATCTTTGAATAGTGCTCATTGAGCCGACTCTGACTGACGGCTCGCTCATCGTTAGCTAGTATCAAACATGCTGCCAGACGACGATTTCCTTCAACAATCTTCACTCGTTTATCATCTGCCAGTCGGATGCCAACCAAGGGCTCTGAATCAAAAAAACCGTTCACCGCAATTGAACTCAAGACATCATTCACTCCGAACATCTTGACAATGTGGTCCAACGCATCCCGTTCGGTATGGATTCGTAAAGCTCCTGTCCCGTAACGTGGGTTTCTGAGATCGAACTGTAGTTCTTCCAAAAAGAAATTCTCAACGGGGCGATCAGGTCCTGACGGTGATTTTATGGATAAAGCAGACATCTAGAGATTGAGGGATGAGTTATCGATGAGCATAAGAGACGCAAGTTGTCATGCTACGGCAAAGTCTAGGCTGCAATTGGCACATGAATGATGTCGATGTTGGAGTCGATAAACATCACCTCATCGCGGCCCGGCAGCGGGCGATCCTCCCGCACTTGGCGTTGCCATTCCAGCGGGTCGGAGATGTCGCGGTAGGGATTGATTTTGCGGACATTCTCCAGTGCGGCATCCCGCCGGGCGATCATTTCCGATGTGGCAGTGAGTTTTTGTCGCTTGGGTTTATTCTCTAACGATTCCAACGTGATCAGCACATGCGCACGACCGGGCTTGAGCCATGTGGGCAGGGGCGAGAGCAGCTTCACGCTGCCATCCGCCCCGATCTCGATGTCTGTTTCGAGTGTTTTCATGTCCGCAAGTTATCCGGGTTTGATGGGAGGTAAAGCCTGCATGCGGTGGGTAGGTACCCAAATGTTCGGCATTCCCTACCCGTGCTCAATGAGCGGTGAAGATTGGGCGCAAGGAACACGCCATGCGGCAGCCCGTTTTCAGCACCCCGGTTGCCCGAGCGGCGTCCTCCTCGGGGGTAATCAGCATCTTCGAGGATTTTCTGGATAAGGAGGAAATTCTGCTAGTGTTTGTCCATTGGCGCACCGCTTGAAAAGTGGCGGACCTCAGCGGCGGGAGTGATGGATCAAGTTTTTGAGCTTTGTGTTGAAGTCATCATTCGCGGCGAGTTCCTCGATTTTGAGGTGCATGCGGTAGCGCCAGTAGAATGGGGTGATGGCTGGCACGTTGATGCGCTCGGCATCTGGGTCTGGGTGGCGGAGCGTTTCATCGATGGCCAGTAAGTCCTGCAACGGGAAAATCGCCCACATCGCGGGGGAGTCGAGATGCTGGCGGATGATGCGGGCTGTCAGTTCGGTCGTGAGTTCAAGCGGAGGAAAGGAAAGGCCGAGCATTATCCAAGCGAAGTTCGCCGTGGCGCGTGGGTCCTCCCGCCACCAGCCGCGCAGGGTGGGCATGTCGTGCGTCGATGGGCTGACCACACTGAGATAAGGCGCTTGTGCGGGGTCGGCGAACTCGACTTTGGACGATTTCGGCATGCGCTGGATTTCGAGCGATAAGATACCGAGTTCCCGCATTACGCCGGGCACGCAATCTGGCACCATGCCGAGGTCTTCACCGCACAGCAACATAGTGCTGGCACGCCGCATTACTGGGAGTTTTTCCCATCCCCGAGCCTCCCAGAATGCCTCTTGCCGGCGGTAAAAATAATCGTGATAGATGTCCGCGAGCTGGCATTTGAGGTCGTGATCGAGCGCTTGAAATGACTGGGTCAGATGCATCAAACAGCGCGGGTGGAAAAGCGTGCCGTGGGAGCCGGGGACCTCGAAAAACAGCACTTCGCTGGCGCAGTCCATCAGACCATCGCGCAGGCGATTCATCCGCGCGGCCACCGAGGCATCCGTGACATTCCAAGTCGCGAAGTGATCGACGATCCGCCGCTGGGTGGCGACGTGGTCGCGGAGTTGATAGCGGCTAGGGCCGATTTCTTCCAAGAAATGCGCCAGCGCGTCGTTCACAAAATCGCCGAAGCGTTCGTGAAGTGAACTGGCGTGGATGAAGGGTCGGCAATAGCGGTTGAAGTCGAAAGCAATGTCGCGGCTGCGAATTTCATCGATGTGAAGGGGAAGTGCGGGATCGAACCAGCCCATGATGCCCTCCACTTGGTCGGACGGAATTTGCCAGATGCGGAAAAATCCGAGGATGTGATCGATGCGGTAGGCGTCGAAATACCGGCTCAGTTGGGCGAATCGCGAGCGCCACCACGCGTAGTCGTCCATTTGCATGACCTCCCAGTGATAAGTCGGAAATCCCCAATTCTGGCCCTTGATGGCGAATGCATCCGGCGGCGCACCGGCTTGTGCGTCCATTTTGAAAAGATGCGGCGCAGACCATGCATCCACCGACTGGCGATCGATGCCGATGGGTAAGTCGCCTTTGAGCGAAATGCCATGTTGGTGCAGGTGACTCACGGCATCGGTGAGCTGGAGGTCCAGCTCGTATTGAAGCCAGATGTGATAGGAAACGTCGAGCCACTGCGGATGTGTGGGCTCGGCGAGAGCTGCGGTTTTGGCAGGATCAAAGACCGCCCAATCTTCCCAGCGGCTGAAATCTGCGGTGCCGAATTCATCGCGTTTCACGCAAAACACCGCGTAGGGAACGAGCCAATCGCGGTTTTCTGCGAGGAACTTCAAGAAGCCAGCTCCTCGGAGAATTTTCGCCTGATGCTTCTTGAAAATTTGGCGCGTGAGTTTGGTTTTGAGCGACATCACTTGTTCGTGATCCACTTGATCCAGAGCGTTCAGCGTGGTGCGCGCGGCATCGATTTCCGCGATGAAATCAGCGGGCATCGGGTAAGTTAAATCCGAAATGCGCAGATAAATCGGGTGCAGCGCAAAGGCACTGATGGCGGAGTACGGATAAGAATCGGTCCAATCGTGTGACGAAGTCGTGTCGTTGATCGGCAGAATTTGAATGAGTTTCAAACCCGCTACTTTTGCCCAATCGGCGAGAGGCTTGAGATCGGCAAACTCGCCGATACCGAGGCTATCCGAGCTGCGGAGAGAAAAGACCGGAACGGCCACACCAGCGGCGCGGTAGAGCTGTGAAGAGTCGCGGCGGTAGCACTCGTCGCGCACCATCGTCTGCTGGCGAGCCGAGAAACTGCGGGGTTCGAGTTTGCGGTTTTCGCCGGATTCCAGAGCCACGGCGCAGGCGAGTTTGGGATCGTAGAGGCCGTATTTGTATTCGATCCACCAATCGTCCGGCAGCCGAGTGCTGGCCTCCCAACAGTTTGCGGAGATCTCGTGCATCGGCAGTGCGTGATGCCAGCCCCAGTTGCCCAGCTCGCGGACGCCGCCCATGATGCACGGGACGAACCCGACCGGCACGGCGGCCATGCGCAGGTGGAAGCGGTGGTTTTCATCGGCGGAAATAGGAGTGACCGCGAAATTTCCACGAGCTGGCAAGACGGCGCTGAAGGCTTTGGTTTCGAGCGCGTAGTCGAGCGTGCCAGCGGAGCACCAAGTATCGCGCAGAAGCAGCGTGTCGCAGTTCGGCGGATCGGCGATGGCGGTGCGTGGTCCATTCCACTCGTCCAGCTCGACTCCGTTGTGATCTTGGCGGAGTTGATAGGAATACCTGAGCTGCACCGGGGCATTGCCATGGAGGTCGAGCTCGGTTTGCCACTGGAGATCGTTCAACCAGCGCAGCGGCAGCGTTTGCTCAATGTAAGAGCCAGATTCGTTCAGAACGATGGCGAGCTTGAGCCATAACGACTGACCACTGGTGCTGTGATAATTGACGCGGAAAAGGATCTTCATGAGCAAGGAAACATCGGATGGCAGGCATCCTAATGACCTCCAATCTCATGGCGATTGCGAATTTCTAGATGAAGATATTTGGACCAGTAGAGTAGAGAGCAACGGGCGGCTTGCGCCAATCCCGTTGCTCCCCCTCGTCAAACCGGACGTGCGGATTTCCCGCATCCGGCTTTCCTGTAGGCATTCGTCATAGGCGTTGAAGTCCAAGTTCTTGTAGGTATTG
>JBGSLX010000135.1:0-2292 GCA_041740475.1 Akkermansiaceae bacterium
TTTTCACCGCGCTATCCGCCTTCACCTCGCCGACCACCATGCAGGTCTTGCTGGTGCCGATCTCGAGTCCGACATGGATTTTCGTGCGACGTGACATGGGGGAGAATTGGAGGCTTCAGTTGCGCTGGAGAAGATTGCTCAGGTCGCGGCTGCGGCGGGTATCACTTTCATCGGCGGGTTCCGGCACTGTCACCGGGATGGCCTTTGGCGGAGATGTTCCATCGCGCAGAGTGATAGGAATGTTGTATTTCGGAATCAAGTTGATGGTTGCGATGTCGTAGCCTTTTTCTCCGGCGTGATCGAGCGCGGCACGCAGACTCTCAATCTGCCGAGCATGATCGCCAAGGCTGAAGACCGCCGATGTGCCGTGGCGAGTCACTAGCTCAAGCGACCACTCGTTGAGCTGTTTGATCGAATCAATCCACTGCACGGCATCTGGATCCGCTGCACGAGCGCTTTCCAATAGGCGCACGCAGTGGTCCAGCGATGGGTTGCGGATCGTTTCACCGATCACAATCTGGCTGTCTGGATTCGCCGGCAGCTCGATGACCGGCAGCAAAAGTGCCGACTCAAGCTGCATTTCCGGGCAAGGATAAGCGACGCCCTCTCGATCCACCAAGATGGCTCCGGCGCGGCGCACTTCGCTGAGGCCTTGATCCGGGCAGGAAATCCATGCGACCGGCAAACGCGGAGTCAGCCGCACGATCAAGGTGCCCGGAAGATGACGCTCGATGTGCGCCTCGGTGATGGCTGGGAGCGCCTTGAGCTTGGCCGTCGCTTGTTTCACATCGATGGCGAACAGGCTCGGGCAGTTGGTGAGATCGATGCCGCAAATTTCGGCGACGCCGATTTCGTCGATCACGGGATTCGGGTTGAGATCGAAGACGCTCAGGTTGAAATCCGGGTTTTGATAAAATGCGTGCTGCACACCGCGCCACACACCCCAGCCGATGCCGACCAGCACGGCGATCAGACAGGCAAACTTGGTGAGGCCGCCGAGAAACCTGAGAAATCCAAACCATGCGATGCGCGGTGACATCACGCGGACTTCAAGCACGCTTTGGCGCGATTGACGGCGATTGCGGGTGGTTTTGTGTTTCATGGCGGGAAGCGGTAAGCGGAAAGCGCTAGGAATGTCTCAGCGCATAAGATTGTTCGGCAATGGTGAGGCAAAGGGTGGCGAAGTCGATGCCAGCGGCGGCGGCGGCTTTCGGCAGCAGGCTGGTTTCGGTCATGCCGGGAATGGTGTTGGCTTCGAGCACGTAGGGGCGCATTTGCGCATCCAGCAAGACATCCACCCGCGAGTAAATTTCGATTCCGAGAGCGCGGTGCGCAGCGAGCGCGGCCTGCTGGACGGCGAGCGTGGTGGCCTCATCGAGATCGGCGGGGCAAATGTATTGGCTGCCTTTTGCGCCGGAGAGCCACGGGTATTTGCTGGCCATGTCATAGACCCCTTCTGGCGGGATGATGTGGACGATGGGCAGCGCGGTGTCGTTGAGGATGGCGACGGTGAGCTCCATGCCATCGATGAATTCCTCGACGAGCACGTCGTTGCTGTATTTCGCAGCGTTTGCCATCGCGGCCTCGGCTTGTGAGGAATCGCGCACGATGGTCACACCCACGCTGGAGCCTTCGCGCGGCGGCTTGACTACGAACGGCGCGGAAAATGACGGCAACTTCGGACCAGCGGAAAGGTCGATGATTTCCGCGCGCGGAGTGGGCACTCCCGCAGCGACGAACGCGGCCTTCGCGAGGTTTTTGTCGAATGCACAGCGGCTGCTGCGGACGCCCGCGCCAGTGTAGGGCACGCCGAGGTTTTCGAGAGTTTCCTGGAGCTGGCCGTCTTCGCCGTAGGTGCCGTGGATCACATTAAATGCCAGCGCGGTATCAGCGGGAAGTTCCACCGCAGCGTGGGTGACATCCACCGCGACTGCATCAAGCCCTAGCCCTTGCAAAGCCTTGAGCACGGCCTTGCCAGAGGCCAGCGAAACCTCGCGCTCAGAGCCCGGGCCACCCATCAGGACTGCGATTTTTTTGGAAGCTAACATCATGAAATGGGTGGTTTAGCGTGGCGGCGGTTTGCAACTGCCATGCCCAGAAATCCTCTAATTTCGGGCTTTTCGACGCTTTCGTTGTCATCTTTCTTTTTCGGGTTGAATCGGCTTGGCGGTTACAAACCGCCGCCACGGCTCTGCGCAGAGCACTACCAAGCACATGACATTAGTTTTCATATTTTGAATGTTGCTAAAACTGCGGTTCGTCTTCGCCGAGGATTTTGATTTCAGTTTCGAG
>JBGSLX010000136.1:0-4169 GCA_041740475.1 Akkermansiaceae bacterium
TGCTGTCTGGGGTGATGCACGTTGGGCGTATTTGCAAGCGGCGGATCTATTTGTGCTACCCACGCAGAGCGAAAATTTTGGCATTGCAGTGCTAGAATCACTTCACGTTGGCACTCCTGTGCTGACCACCAATGAAACACCTTGGCGCGATCACTCATTCGTTCAGGGCATTCATATTTGCGAACCCACGCTCACCTCTCTAGAAACCTCATTAATGAGCCTTTTGAATCGAAAGGTCAGCGACTGGTCGGAATCTGATCGAAACACATTAGCGAGCTGGGCGGATGCGCGGTTCTCGTGGCCGCGTCTGGTGAATGATTATCTATCTGCTTATGCCAGAGCCAAAGGTGGCAATACCGCGACCGCAAAGTGATATGAAATCCAGATACTAAAATGATACTTTATGATCAACCTCAGCAAATTTGATAACTCTTATTACTCGCGCGGAGTGCCTCGCTGGAAAGAAGTGCTGTGGTGGTTGTGTCGGTCTCTCATCTTCGCGCCGTGGTTTCCGGTCCCTTCTAAGATCAAGGTATCTGCCCTCCGTTTTTTTGGCGCAGATGTCGGTGACGGTGTCGTGATCCGCAGCCGTGTGAATATCACGATGCCGTGGCGGGTAGTAATCGGCGACAATGTTTGGATCGGTGACGAGGTGATGATTCTTAGTCTGGATCGTGTCACCATTGGAAACAACGTCTGCATTTCGCAACGAGCTTTCCTCTGCACTGGCAATCATGATTTTCGGAAAGAAACCTTCGATTTGATCACTGCTCCGATCCAGATTGGAGATTCGTGTTGGATAGCCGCCTGCGCATTTATCAGTCCTGGCGCTGTCTTGGCAGCGGGGACGATGGTTGGCGCGACGAAGCGTCGTTGAGAGTCGATGCCGTGTCATCGCATTTACAATCTGGAAACTATGCACGTCGTCTTACTCAACCAATATTATCCTCCAGATGCGGCACCGACAGGTGTGATGCTTGAGGCGGTGGTGGAGAAAATTGTCGCACAAGGTCACCAAGCGACTGTGATCTGCGCTGCTGGCGGTTATGCAGAGCAGTCTCAAGCTACAACGGATCGTTCTAAGAAATGGAGTGATTGTGCGAATAATCCAAAAATCATCCGCATCGCCGCGACTCGCTTTGGGCGGGGTAGCTTTCTAGGGAAATTGCTAGATTACATTTCTTATTATGTTGGTGTTATGGGGTGTTTGTTGTGGCTACGGCCGCGCCCAGACCGTGTGGTTGCTTTAACCACACCACCCTATCTGTCGCTGTTGGCGCGGATCATGTCTAAGCTGCGTCATGCAGATCACGCGCATTGGGTGATGGATGTATATCCTGATGTGATGGTGGCGCATGGCATGTTGCGAGAGGGTTCGTTAAAGCACCGTTTGTTAGTGGCTCTGGCGCGTTGGGGCGCAGGTGGTCCGCGCTGTTATGCGGTGGTCACCCTAGGTCCAGATATGGCAGAACGGGTTGGCCAGTTATTTCCTGAGGCGGAGGAGCGTGGACTGATTCGCTGGGTGCCATTGTGGAGTAGCGAATCGGAGGTTGTAATGGATGAATCTGAAAATTGGGAGTGCGATCCAACTTACACGCTGAGACGTGCGAGAGGGTGGCGAGATCAGGAATTCATTGTGATGTATTCCGGTAACATGGGATTGGGTCACCGTTTTGGAGAACTTCTTGAGGTGGTATCTAGAATCGCGAACGATCATACCGAAGGGTCCGTGTTTCCGATGCGTTGTGTGTTTTTCGGCAGCGGCAAACGGCGGAACGAAATTGCCGAATGGGTCGTGAGGCATCCCGACTGTGCAGTCGAATTGCACGATTACGTATCGAGGGAACAACTCGGGGTACATTTGCGCAGTGCAGACCTGCATTTCGTGAGTCTTGAGCCTTCATGGTCAGGCACCATGCTGCCTAGTAAATTGCAGGGAATATTCGCCGCAGCAAGACCGGTGGTTTTTTTGGGAAATGAGAAATCGAGTCTTGCTAGATGGGTTCACGAAAGCGGCGGTGGCTGGGTGGTTCAGCCGAACGATTTCGATGGCTTGCTTGAGGTGCTGCGTGAGGCTGCCTTGGTTGGTGAGTGCAAAGCACGCGGACTGGCTGCCCAGGCTTTTGCTCGAAAACACTTCGACAAAGAAATCAACTCAAGGCAGGTGATGTCTTGGATGACTGAAAATGCGCATTCAGATATTTAATGACATCTTTCGAGCATGGGGTTGTCTCGAAAGCGATGTTACATCCAGCCTTGAGTCATGGTAGCGTGACGTTTAGGTTCCGCCTCTAAAATTAAAATTCGATGCCGAAAGTATATATCAAAACGTATGGATGCCAGATGAACGAGCGTGACTCGGAGCAGGTGGCAAAGATGTTCACCGAGGGTGGTTATACGGTCACTGCAAACGAACAGGAGGCTGATGCCATATTGGTAAACACATGTTCCGTGCGCGATCAGGCGGAGCAGAAGGCACTTGGGAAAATGGGCTCGATGATGCATGCCGCAAGAGATCGGAAGCACGTGGTGCACGGTTTCATGGGCTGCATGGCGCAGTCACGCGGCGAGGAATTGTTCAAAGCGGTGCCGAGTTTGGACGTGGTGGTGGGCACGCAGAAATATCATAAAGTTTTTGAATATGTGGATCGCATCCTCAAGAGCCGTCTGGAAGCTCGCATGGATGATCCCGGTCATGCCCTGAGTGGTGGCTCGGTCTGCGACGTGGCAGAGGAAGAGGGCTCGCAAAACACCATCCGCGATCACACTCACAAGCTGCTGCAAGCTAGCGCATTCGTCTCCATCATGCAGGGCTGCAACATGCGCTGCTCATTTTGCATCGTTCCAGATACTCGGGGAAAAGAGCGCGGGCGACCCATCACAGACATTGTCGGTGAGGTCCGCCATCTGGCTGAGCACGGTGTAAAAGAAGTCACGCTACTCGGGCAAATCGTCAATCTTTACGGCCGCACCGAGTTTCCACGCATTGATGGCAAGTCGCCTTTTGTGCAGTTGCTCGAAGCGGTTCACGAGGTGGATGGCATTGAGCGCATTCGTTTCACCTCACCCCATCCGATTGGCTACCGAGATGATCTCATCGCCGCATTCACCTATTTGCCAAAACTTTGCTCACACATTCATTTCCCGATGCAGAGCGGGTCAGATCGTATTTTACGCGAAATGCGCCGACCTTACCGAAACGAGAAGTTTGTCGAAATATGCGAGAAAATGAAGGCCGCGCGCCCTGGATTGGCGATCACTACCGATGTAATCGTCGGCTTCCCTGGGGAGACCGAAGAGGACTTTCAGGCGACCATCGATACGGTGGAGCGCTTGCAATTTGATAATGCATTTGTCTTTCGCTACTCCAAGCGGCGCAACACGCCAGCCGCTGAAATGGATGGCCAGCATACGGAAGCTGAGAAAGAAAGCCGGAATCAGCGCTTGCTGGACACGGTCAATCGCATCGCGTGTGAGAAGAATGCCGCTCTGGTGGGAACTTGCCAGCAGGTGCTTTGCGAAGGGCCGTCCAAGACGAAAGCCACACGTCTCAGTGGGCGCACTTCGCAGAACAAAATCGTCGTTTTCGATGGCGATGTTCAGGAACTGACCGGCAAGATTCTCGACATACAGATCCATGAATCCGGTGGTTTCACGCTGTTCGGCAGCGTGAAAAATGGGTGAGTCTCAATTCGGAAAGAGAGACACCGAAACCTGCGAAATTGGCGAAAGAAGAATGGGATAATGCATGTTGGTGAAGCTATCCTAACCATTTCTTCATTCTTCTTTCGCGGCTTTTCGAGCTTTTCGTTGTTCCTCTTACCTCGCCGCTCATGATCAGACCCGCCGATCACTTCCTCTCCGGCTCATCATCGTCGATGTTGTGGGTGAGGATGAACTGCAAGTCATCGAGCCCGAGATTGGATGCAAAGCCTTCGTCGCCGAGCACGTTGGTGACAAGCTGAGTCTTCTGATGCTGAAGGATGCGGATTTTCTCTTCCACCGTGTCCCGCGTCAGAAGACGATAAGCGATAACCTTGTTCTTCTGACCGATGCGGTGCGTGCGGTCGATGGCCTGGTTTTCCACAGCCGGGTTCCACCATGGATCGTAGAGGATGACGTAAGACGCCGAAGTCAGGTTGAGTCCCGCGCCGCCCGCCTTGAGCGAA
>JBGSLX010000137.1:0-6168 GCA_041740475.1 Akkermansiaceae bacterium
CCTTCATCGGAGCGGATCAGTTTCAACGCCATGCACGCGGCGTGGGCCAGCGATGGCGGTGGCGCGGTGGAGTAGATGAAAGAGCGGGCGCGGTTGACGAAAAGATCGATCCAATCTTGTGAGGCGGCGACGTAGCCGCCAGCCAGTCCAGCGGCCTTGCTCAGGGTGCCCATTTGAAATGCGATGCGCTGTTGCAGTCCTTCGCGCTCCGCCAAACCCATTCCGTTTTCGCCGAGCACGCCGAAACCGTGGGCCTCATCCAACATCAACAGCGCGTCATGCGATTCCACGAGTTCCACGATTTCGCGCAGCGGGCATAAATCGCCGTCCATGCTGAAGACCGATTCGGTGACGACCAAGATGCGTGCGTGGGCGGCTTTCGCGCGGATTTGGGCGAGTAGGCTCGCGAGTTTTTGCAGATCGTTGTGCGGGAAAACGCGCAGCGTCGCACCCGACAAACGCGCGGCATCGACCAAGCAGGCATGGCTGAGTTTATCGATGACGACAAAATCCTGCTTGCCGACGATGGCCGGAACGATTCCTAGCGGAGTGGCGAAACCCGATGAAAAAACCAATGACGCGTCTGTTTGTTTGGCAGCGGCGAGTTCTTGTTCCAGCCGCACATGCGGCGGCAGCGTGCCACAGACGAGACGAGATGCGCTGGAGCCCGCGCCGTATCTGAGGACGCCCTCGATCTGGGCGTCTTCAAGCTGCGGGTGACGGGCGAGCCCGAGGTAATCGTTCGAGGCGAAGTTCCATAAATGCCGACCCTCGCGCGTGACTTGTGGGCCAGCCGCTGAGTCGAGTGGCTTCAGCGAGCGCAGCAATCCCTCCGCGTGAAGATTTCCGAGCTGATCGGCGGGGCTGTGCATGGTGCGCTCAAACATCGGCAGCCGGGCGTTCGAGCGCCCAGCGCAGCAGTTTGCTCGAGTCGCTCCAGACATTCGGGGTGTTTGACTTGAGCACCACCACCACGACTGAGCGGCCGTTGAGTGTGCCGGTTGAGACCAAACAGCGGCCCGAGGCGTTGGTGGTGCCGGTTTTCATCCCGTCACAGTAAGGCAAGGTTTTGAGCACTTTGTTGGTATTTTCCAGCAGCCGGGTGCGGCCATCGCCATAACGGAATGTGTAGCTTTTGGTGGAGCAAAACGAGCGCATGAGTGGACTGCGGTAAGCGGTGCGCGCGGCGATGGCCATGTCTCTGGCGGTGGAATACTGGCCGGGCTCGGTGAGGCCGTGTGGATTTTTGAAATAAGAATTCCGCATGCCGAGCGAGGCGCATTTGCGGTTCATCACGTCCGCGAAGGCTTCTTGGCTACCGGCGACATCGCGAGCGAGCGCACGACCCACATCGTTGCCGCTCTTGACGATCAGCGCTTTGACCAAATCCCGCCGCGTGTAGGTTTCCCCAGCTTTAAGACCCAGCTTGGTCGGCTCGCAATCGCCATCGCTGGCTTCGATTGTCACGAGATTGTCGATGTTTCCGGTATCCAGCACGCACAGAGCGGTGATGATTTTTTGGGTGCTGGCCACGGCGCGGGGGACGTCGGCGTTTTTCGCGTAAAGCACGCGGCCGCTTTGGTAGTCCACGACGATGGCGCTCTCAGCGACGACTGCTGGCGGCGGAGTTCGCGGGATGGTGCCGAAACGGACGGGTTCGGCGGCTTGAATCGGTGATTGCGCTGCGTTTGAGGGTTTCTTGAGAGGTGGCGGGGGATTTCCGCCACAAGCGGTAACCAAAGCAGCCGTGAAAAAAAGCGCAGCCAAGCGCACATACGTCAGTAGAAACATGCTGGAAATCATCCTCATGAGCCATCGATGATCAAGCAACGATTGGCCGCGGCGGCAGATCGACCTCAAGGCCCCTTCGGCGGGAGCAGGCTGCCATCCATTTCACCACCCACTTCCGGAAGCATCGGTTCGGTGAAATCGATAGGACCATCAAAAATCCAAAACCCCTTTTTGCGTTCGTTGCGGTAGGCCAACGCGCGTTCTGGGCCAGTTGGCATTTCTTCGAGATCTTTTTCGCGCACCTCGACGACTTTGAGGCCACCCGCAGGCATGAACCGGGCGATCGGGGTGTCCGTCAGGTCTGGCATTTTGGCGTAGGAGGACAACTTCGCCGTCGCGTTTGCAGTCGATTTTTTCACCGTTTGGGTAGCGTTCTCGGCGGTTTTTTGGATGGATGCGCAGGAAATCAGGCCGCAGCAGGAAAATGCCAGCCATAAGGTTGATATTGAAAAAATTGCATTCATGGGGGGCTTGTTGACGGATTCGACATAACACGCTCTATGCCGATTTCCAAACTTTCGTTGAGGTGATTTTTGGTGGCGGCACGTCGTTTTCAAGCTCGGAGTGGAATCAAAAAATCCCACTCGGTAGCGCAAGGTGTGCGCTTGCAGTGTGAATGGTATCGGTCACAAACTCGCCTCGGAATACCACACAACCCATGAATCATCACACTAGCACCACAGATCGCCGCCGTTTTCTCCTTGGCGGAGCCGCCTTTGCAGGTTCTCTCGCTCTCGCGCCACGTTTGTTTGGCCAAGCTCCAGCAGAGGCTCCACCAGCGAAGTTTAGCCTGAAGTTTGCGCCGCATCCCGGCTCCTTCAAAGCCCTTGCGGGCGAGGATATTCTCGATCAAATCCGCTTTGCTGCGGCGCAGGGATTCACTGCATGGGAGGACAACGGTCTGCCAGATCGCCCGCCGGAATTGCAGGAAAAAATCGGAGCCACTCTGCGCGAGAACGGCATGACCATGGGTGTATTCGTCGCTTATGGAAATTTCGATGAACCAGTTTTCGTCCGCGCTGACCACCCGAAGCGTGCAGAAGTGCTCGAAAAAATGCGCCAGTCTTTAGAAATCGCCAAGCGGGTGGGAGCGAAATGGTGCACTGTGGTACCCGGCTCGGTGGATCAACAACACGCATCCGGCCAGTGGAATAAGTATGGCGGCGCTCGTTTGCGCGAGGGCGTGCAGATGGCCAATGCCGTCGAATTGCTCCGCCAATGCGCAGAAATCTGCGAGCCGAGCGGTCTGGTGATGGTGCTCGAACCACTCAACTGGGAGTCCAACCATGGTGGGACATTCCTCCGCTCCACCGATCAGGCCTACGCCATTTGCAAAGCGGTCAACTCGCCGTCCTGCAAAATCCTCTACGACATGTATCACGAGCAAATCACTGGCGGAAACATCATCAATACCTTCGATCAGTGCCGCAGCGAGATCGCTTACCTGCAATGTGGCGACAACCCAGGCCGCAAGGAACCCGGCACCGGCGAGATGAATTATGCTAATATTTTCCGCCACATCGCGAAAAACACTCGCGATCTCGTGATCGGCATGGAGCACGGCAACGCCACGCCTGGCAAGGAAGGCGAACTCGCCCTGATCCAAGCCTACCGCCAATGCGACCCGGTGTGAGTAAATGTCGGCTAATTGTGAAATGCCGCTGCTAGATATGGTACTCCAGAAGAAGCGACTCCGATATCCGCATTTTTCGCTCTGAGAGAAATTTTCCACTTCCCAAAGTGACGAGCATCACATAACCCTGCGGGCCGCCTTCAAATGGTGGTCGTAGCTCAGTTGGTAGAGCCCCGGATTGTGATTCCGGTTGTCGCGGGTTCGAGTCCCGTCGATCACCCCATCTTTCCCATCGGAGAGTCGCTAAGAACTCGGACGGGGGAGGAGGAAACCAAGCCAATTGACCGATGCAGCCGCTGGAAAGCCGGATACACTACAAATTTCGCAATTCTCTGCTGCTGGCAGAGGCGCTGACTCATCCGAGCCTCGCTTATGAATCGCAGAAGCCGCATTTTGACAATCAGCGGATGGAATTCTTGGGCGATGCGGTCTTGCAGTTGATCGTGACCGAAGAGCTCTACAAACGATTTTCTTCTCTGACCGAAGGCAGCCTCACCAAACTGCGCTCTCAAGTGGTTTCACGGCATGCCTTGGCTCGTTTTGCGATGATTATCCACCTCGGCGATTACGTGTTGCTGGGGAAAGGCGAGGAGTCCACGGGTGGAAGAAGACGGCTATCGACGCTGGCCGATGCGTTTGAGGCCTTGATCGGAGCGGTGTATTTGGACTCGGGCGTTGAAAAGGTGCGTGAGCTGGTGCTGCGGCTGTTTGAATCTGAAATAGGCGGCATGGCGACTGGTCCCGAGGAGCGGAACCCAAAAGGTGAGCTGCAAGAGTGCCTGCAAGCCATCCAACCGATTGCGCCGCTCTATCGCATCATCGGCGAGAGTGGGCCCGATCACCGCCGGGTTTTTCAGGCAGAAGTTTCTTGGCGGGGCTTGGTGCTCGCGACCGGCAAAGGCAAAAGCAAAAAAGAAGCCGAAGCCAGAGCCGCCGCCGAGGCAATGCGGCGGCGGCTATGGGAAGGTGAGGCTGCAAGCGCGCCGACTGAGCTTCAGATTTCCTGAACGGAGAGCTGGCTCACTTCCTCGCGGATTTTCTCGGCGAGTGGCGTGGAGAGGTAGCGCTCGGTGGATGAGCAGCCGATGGTGACGATGCGCTTGCCTTGGTATTCCGGGCGTTTCGCGATTTGCATCGCGGCCCAGACGTTCGCACCGGTGGAGATGCCAGCGGGCAGTCCTTCCTGCTGAGCGAGCGCCTGAGCGGTCGCAAATGCGTCCTCGTTGGTGACCAAGACGATTTCGTCGATGATATCCACGTTGAGGTTTTTCGGGATGAAACCAGCGCCGATGCCTTGGATCATGTGCGGGCCGGGCTGACCGCCGGAAATCACCGGGCTGCCCGCAGGCTCCACGGCGAAGGTTTTCATCGCACAGCGTGATTTGATGACCTCTGAAACCCCGGTAAGCGTGCCACCCGTGCCGACTCCCGAGACAAACGCATCGATCTGGCCATCGGTATCGCGCCAGATTTCTTCGGCGGTGGTTTCGCGGTGAACTTGTGGGTTTGCCGGATTGTCGAACTGTCCTGGTCCGAACGCACCGGGTGTCTCATCGAGCAGTTTTTTCGCCATCGCGATGGCACCGTTCATGCCGCGAGCGCGGGGTGTGAGAACGATTTCTGCGCCAAGCAGGCGGAGCAACACGCGGCGCTCGATCGACATGCTTTCGGGCATGGTCAGGATGCAGCGGTAGCCTTTGGCGCGGGCGATGAATGCGAGCGCGATGCCGGTGTTTCCTGAGGTCGGCTCGATGATCAGACCGCCGGGCTTGAGTGAGCCGTCCTTCTCAGCCGTCTCGATCATCGCCTTGCCGATGCGATCTTTCACGCTGAAGAGCGGGTTGAAAAATTCTGCTTTCACGCAGATTTCGGCACCGAGTCCTGCGGTGACGTGATTGAGGCGGATGAGCGGAGTGTTGCCGACGGTGGCGGCCATGTTGGGAGCGATGTTCATGATGTGGGATTGTGGGTGAAAATTTGGCGAAGCGGTGGCGGTGGAGTCAAGGCACGGATGGTTGGCGGGAAAGCTTAAATTCAGAATTAGAGGCAACGAAATCGACGAAATCGACGAAAGAAGAATGAGTTTCACAGAATGACGAGTCTCCCTTGTTGAATCTCCGCCGCTTGATTCTTCATTCTTCTTTCGAGGCTTTTCGAGTTTTTCGTTGTTCTCATTTTCCCGCTCTACGAATGAAGAAGATCGCGAACCACGGAATGCACGGAGAACACGGAAAATAGGGGTGCTGGGTTTAGAATTTCAGGGCGTCCACGAATTCGAGGATTTTGCGGCGGAGTTCGACGGTGTCCAGCTCGCCGGAGTGACGCCAGAGGATCTTGCCGTCTGGGGCGAGGATCACGCTGTGTGGGAGAGCTCCGGTCCATTCGGGATCAATGGCTTCGGCAAGTTTGTCGGGATTTCCGCCGGTCCAATGGAGGTTGTTGCAGTCGCGTCCTTCTTTTTCGAGAGCGGGCTTGCTGCGGTCCGAAAGCGCGGCGTGGCGGGACTGCAAAAATTTTGCAACGGCATCGCGTTTGTCCGGCGGATCGAGGCTGATGGTGACCAGATCGAAGTTGCGATTTTGGAAGCGCCGATAGGTTTCCACGAGGTCTGGGAACTCGCTGACGCAGGGTCCGCAGCTTGTGGACCAGAAGTTGATCAGGCGGAGATTGCCGCCGGTGTTTGCGCGGATTTTAGCGGCCAGCGCGGGATCGAGATCTGCGACTTTCACGGGCTTGGCCTTCCA
>JBGSLX010000138.1:0-14589 GCA_041740475.1 Akkermansiaceae bacterium
TTTGTTTCCCCCACGCGGGATCCATCCACCAGCCGAGCGCCGCGCCGCCAATCATCGAGCCGAGATTGAAAAAACACGACGATAGCGCGGGCATGCCGAAGACATTTCGCGCATTGAGCATGCCCATCACCAAGGCCGAGAGAGAGACCAGCAAAATGAAGGGATACATGATGCGCACCATCGTGACCGTCAGCGCGATTTCCTCCGGATTGTAAACGCGCGGCGAGTTTCCCGAACGGGACAACGCAGTCAGCAAATCCACGATCCACGGTGCGGCAAAAATTCCCAGCAAGGTGATCAAGCTCATGAAAACCGCGGCCAGCGTCATCATTTTGTTCGCCAACGCCCATGCGGAGGTCTCGCCCTCGGACTTCAGTTTCTTGGAAAATGTGGTCACAAACGCCTGCGAAAGCGCCCCTTCGGCGAAGAGATCGCGCAGCAGATTCGGCACTTTGAAGGCGAGGTAAAAGCAGTCCATCCACCGACTGCCGCCGAATAATCCTGCAAACATCATCTCGCGCAACAGACCGAGAACACGGCTCGCCATCACTGCGGCGCTGACTTTTACTGTGGCTTTTGCGGACATCGGGCGGGCAGGTCATAGAACGATCCTCCCCTGCTGGCTCTCCCGGGATGTGGAAATTTCCAGATGAAGAAACGAAGAGATATTCACCGCCAAGTTTACGGAGTGGCTCGCTCTGGGAGCCATATTCCGCAACGGCGGCTTCAAGCCGCCTGTGCGATTCATGGCGTCTGGAAAACGCCACTCCGTGCTGTCTTCACTCATTCGTATCGTTTCGCTGTTCCCAGTTCTGGATTTTGGGTTAAGCAGCGTGCATGAGAATCATCGCCGGAAGCGCCGGTCGCATCGCCATCAAAGTCCCGCCCGCTGTCGCACGACCGACCACGGATTTCGTGCGTCAGGCGATTTTTTCCATCCTCAGCGCACGCGTGGAAAACGCACGAGTGCTCGATTTATACGCAGGCTCCGGAGCCATCGGCCTCGAAGCGCTCAGCCGCGGTGCGGCGTCTTGTGTGTTTGTGGACGAACATCGCCAAGCCTGCTCGGTGATCACCGAGAACCTCGCAAAAACACGCCTCGCTGGCGGTCGCGCGGTGAAAGCGGAGGTCACGTCTTTCCTCAAACGCGAAGCCCTCAGCTACGATCTGATCTTCTGCGATCCACCTTACTGGAAGCATCTCGGCGACAAAGATCACATCGGCGATTTACTCAAAAGCGGCCTGCTCGCCCCGCGCTTGGCCGCCGATGGCTGGCTGATCGCCGAAATTTCCGCCAACCAGAAATCGCCAGAAACAGAGGATTTCACACTTCTCGACCGCCGCGAATACGGCGGCAGTGCCATCCTGCTCTACTCAAGGGGCGTATGATGGAGCGCGGAATTCATTCCGCATCTTCCCATCTTCCGCATCTTCCTACGTTCGAGTTGCGGAATGAATTCCGCGCTCCAATTCAAGCGGGCTTCGCGGGTGCGCCTGGCTTCTTCGGATCCTTTGCGGCGTTGAGTCCCTTCTGGGTGCGGGCGTCGCTCCATGTGTGGATCATCGCTTTTCCGACAGGCGTTTTGCCGTATTGCAGGATCAAGCTATCGAGTTCCTTGAACTTCATTTCCACCAGCGCAAACGCCGGGCGCAGGCTCTTGTTGAGCGCCTTGCGCAAACTCTGCGCCACACCGGGCTCGCTCACGATCAGCGCAAAGTCCATGCGCTCCTTTTTCAACTTCATCAATTCTTCCGCCGTGATTCCATAGGCAGCGGCGGCTTCAGCCCTAGTGCCATTGGTCACACCGGTCACCAGATCGATCACTCGCTGGGATTTTGCTAACAATTGTGTCTCACGCAGATCTTCCCAAGCCGACTTAGAAAACGCCACTTCCGCAGCCTCGGACTCCTGATTCTGATCCCTGAGCCAGAGCAAAAGCGCTTGCGAAAGAATAAAGGCGGCTTCCTCCAGTTCGGTCTCCTCGCGCTGCTTTTCATCCGTCAATCCTCCCGATTCGGCTTCTAGTTTTTTTGCCGCCTCGGCCAATGCTGCCGTCATGACTGCCGCCTCAGATTTCTTGGCGGTGAAAATTAGAGGAGCCTGATCCTTCCAGATAGCGACATGTTCTGGAAGATCCAAGACGGCCAGCGCACGATTGAAAGCCTTTAGACGGAGAGTGAATGTTGCATTCATTGGTGCTCGCTCATTAGAAGTCTGACAGAAGTTTACAATCCTTTTTTGCTATCCCAGTCCCCTTCCCCGGCATTCGGTAAACGCGCACCACCATTCCAAGACCGTGAGTCTTCATTCCAAAGGTGGGCGTTTTCATTTCTGAAACGTGAGCGATCACTCCAGCGCCGTGCGTGCTCATTCCAGAGACGTTAGCGTTCATTCCAACGGCGTGAGCTCATCTTCCAAGGATGCGAGCGCTCATTCCAGTCACGTGAGCGTTGATTCCAGACTAGTGAGCACTCATTCCAGCATCGTGAGTGTCTTTTCCAACACCTTGCGCGCCCATTCCAAGACCATGCACACTCGTTCTCCCTCGCTGAGCATCGGATTTGACCGACATGCGCATTCGTGAAAGCGTGACCTTCCTCATGGCCGCACCCGCACTGACTGGCACCGCCCCGCAAGCACTCGCCGATTGGCTGAAAGACGCGGGCGAACCCGCTTTCCGCGCGGATCAAATCTTGGAATGGGTTTGGAAGAAAAAAGTCCGCTCCTACGAGGCGATGTCCAATTTGCCCGCTACGCTGCGCGCCAAACTCGCCGATTCCTTCCGCCTCAGTTCGCTCACGCTCTCGCACACCCAAGGCTCCGCCGACACCACGCGCAAGTTTCTCTTCCGCCTGCACGATGGCCGCTATGTGGAAAGCGTGCTCATCCCGGCCAACCCCGCGCTGTATGGCGAAACGTCCGACCGCCGCACGCTTTGCGTATCCTCACAAGTGGGCTGCGCTTACGGCTGTAAATTCTGCGCCTCCGGTCTCGCGGGCTTCACTCGCAATCTGGATGCCTCGGAAATCGCCGGCCAGGTCCTCGCCGCCGAGCAAGAATCTGGCGAGCGCGTGGACAACCTGGTCTTCATGGGCATGGGCGAACCGCTCGCCAATCTCGATCATTTACTGGCTGCCATCCAGCTAATCACCGGGGAGAAAACCCTGCATCTCGGCGCTCGCCACCTGACCATTTCCACCTCCGGGCTGGTCCCGCAGATTCGCCAACTCGCCGAGCATCCGCAGCAAATCCGCCTCGCGATTTCTCTCCACGGTGCCACCGATGACGTGCGCCAACAGATCATGCCGATCAACCGCAAGTGGCCTGTCGCGGAGCTTTTCGCCGCGCTCGACTTCTGGAACTCGCAGAAAAAGCAGAAGCTCACTCTCGAATACATATTGATCGATGGCGTGAATGATTCGCTAGAACAGGCCACCATCCTCGCCCGCCACGCCCGCCGCATCCACGCCAAGGTAAACCTGATTCCTTACAACACTGTCGATGGCCTCGAATGGAAACGCCCGTCCGATACGCGCTGCCGCACCTTTCGCGACATCCTCAAAAACGCCGGCGTCTCCGCCACACTCCGGCTGGAAAAGGGCCACGATATCGAGGCCGCATGCGGCCAGCTCCGCCTCAAACAGGAAACCGAGGAGGGCATCATCTCACTCGCCCCCAGCAAGTAGTGATCGAGATCCAAGCCACGGACTGGCGTTTTTTAGACGCCATGAATCGCACAGGCGGCTCGAAGCCACCGTTGCGGGATATGGCTCCCCGGGCGAGCCACTCCGGCTGCAAAGTTCTAGCACTCCCCGCTCGCGCCAATTATTCTCGGCCATGGCTGTAGCAGAAGTCGTCAAATTGCCTGATCGGTATGAGATCGAAACCGAACTCCGCGAACAGCTCAGCGGACGTCCCGGTCACCAGCGATGCGTGATCGGAGATGGTGAGTTGCTGCTGGTTCTACACGAAGTGCCGCAACCCAAAATCCCCGAGCGCGAAGCCATCTTCTTCTGGAAACGGCGCGACGGCCAATGGTTGCAGCCATCCGGCGACGGACTGGCGGACCTTTCGGCCTTGCTGGACCGTTATGCCAAGGCCATCGACATCCACGAGGAAGTCATCGACGAAGCAGATACCGCATCGGAAATTTTCGCCATTTTACGGCACTCTGGACCGCTTTCCCGCTCGACTCGCAACCTCGTCCAAGCGCTTGAGCAAGTGCTCACATCCGATCCCGATGATCGGGAAATCCGTGGGCTGCGTGACCGCGCGCGGGAAATCGAACGAGCGGCGGATCTGCTCAACAACGATGCCAAAGTGTCGCTCGACTTCTGGCGGGCGATGCAATCGGAGAGACATGCGCGTTCTGGGGCTCGTTTGAACAAGATCGCGTTTCGTCTGAATCTTCTAGCAGGATTTTTCCTGCCATTGGTCGCGCTAGGCGGGATCTTCGGCATGAACGTGGATCTTCCCGATTTTGCCAAACCGATGTTCTGGGGCATCCTATTCAGCGGCCTAACCATCGGTGGACTCTTGCTGTGGTTTGTGGCTTACAAAATGGGCAGCTCAGAGGACGCTGACGACGAGTTCGCAGGCGGCGATGAGGAGGAATGAAGCGCACTGAGCGTTAAAATGCCGGGTTGCGTTTTTTGGGAAATCGTGAAATGTGCCGCTTATGCGACGGATAACCCTAGGAGTATTTGGTTTGGCGAGTGTGGCGTTCGGTCAGGATTTGAAAACGATGAAGGTGGAGGCGATTTATGGCCAATTCTGTGCCAGTTGCCACGGAGCGAAGTTTGAGGGGGGGCAAGGCGGATCGTTGGTCGATGGTGAGTGGAAACACGGATCCACGGACGAAGATATTTTCCGATCTATTTTGAAAGGGAACTTGGAGTTGGGCATGTCGCCGTGGGAGGGCATTCTCACGGACAAACAAATCCGCAGCATGGTGATTTACCTGCGCGAGAAGGAGAAGGAAACCAAGGCAAAGGGAATGGATTTTCCCGTGCCTTCGCCCAATGAGGTGACGCATACCAACTTGGTCGATTACCGGATCGAGACCCTCGTTGAGAAAGACATCGAGCGGCCGTGGGCCATCGCTTTCCTGCCAGATGGCCGCAAGCTGGTGACCGAGCGACCCGGGCGATTGAGATTTCTGGATGCGGATAACAAGCTCGACCCGCAGACCATCGAGGGCATGCCCGAAGTGGTCGAGCACGGCCAAGGCGGCTTGATGGAGGTGGCGATTCATCCGGATTACGCGAAGAACGGCTGGGTGTATCTCGGCTTCACCGAAGGCGAAGGCAAGCCCAAGGCTCGCGTGATCACAGCAGTGGTTCGCGGTCGCATCAAAGACTACCGCTGGGTGGATCAAGAGTGGATTTACCGCCCAGATGAGAAGTTTCGCTCGGGTGCGGGTGTGCATTACGGCACGCGCTTTGTTTTCGACAAGGGATACATCTATTTCGTCATTGGCGAGCGCGGCGGCATGATGGAAGCACAGGACGTAAGTCGGCCTAACGGCAAAATTTTCCGACTTCACGACGATGGTCGGGTGCCTTCGGACAATCCATTCGTGAAAAACTCCGACGCAATCCCTGGCATCTGGTCCTACGGTCACCGCAATCCTCAAGGACTGGTGATGGATTCGCGAGATGGTGCGCTTTACAGCACCGAGCATGGTCCACGCGGTGGTGATGAACTCAATCTCATCCTGCCCGGGCGCAACTACGGTTGGCCCGTGATCACCTATGGTATGAACTACAACGGCACGCCCATGGTAGCCATCACCGAGAAAGAAGGCATGGAGCAGCCTCTTACCTACTGGGTGCCATCGATCGCGGCTTGCGGCTTGGACATCGTGACTGGCGACCAATTTCCAGAATGGAAAAACGATCTGCTCGCCGGTGCGCTCGCCCAACAAGAAATACGACGCATCCGGATCACCGACAAAAAAGTGGTCGAACAGGAGATCATCCTCAAAAACATCGGCCGCGTGCGCGATGTGGCTGTCGGGCCGGATGGCCTGATCTATGTGCTACTGAATGGTCCTGATCGGATCATCCGACTGCTGCCGTCCAAATGATCAGGATGCTTGCGGAAATACTCGAATTGAAGGTTTTTTTAATTCTTCTTGTAGCTCTAACCACTCGCGCCTCCAACGAGATCCTAGTGCCTCATTTCACGAGTGTGAAAAATGGAAGCCGCGCCAAAGGAACCTCAATCTTCACAGTAGTGCCGCCTTGATGAAGGCTGCCATCATCTGCTTTCCATTCACCCGGTGGCAAAACAACCGAGCGAGAACGAGCACCTTTCTCCACGACTGGCGCGACGATGATGTCGTTTCCAAGAACAAACTGGTCCTTGATGGTTTCATAGCCAGCTTCTGGAAAAGCCATGACCATTGGCTTTGCAATCGGTTCGCCAGTTTTGGACGCCTCTTTTGCAAGGGCGAGAATTTTTGGCCCCATCTCGGTGTGAAGCTTGGCCATTTGGAGGCAAATGTCTGCGTTTTCCTTGGAAAGAATCCGCCAAGGAGCCACAGAAAACTGCATCATCGGCATCAACGCATGCACTTGAGCTGAGCGGACAACTAACTCTTCGTCGATCTTCGCATCTCCAAGAAATGACTGATACTCTCCGCCACCAATCATGTCAGGGCAGGTGTAAACATAGCCCATCACGCTCTGAGACATCAAATCTGGAATCAATTTGCCCAAATCTTCCCATTCATGGCGTTTGTCGCGCAGGCGCTGCGCCAGCGGGAGTCCCGCCATTTTCCATGAAGCTCGGTACTCGTTGAGCGGATACCGCAGACCCGCTTCGGCGAAGAAAGTCGTGTGATCATTGGGTATCACATCCGATTTGAAGGAAACCAAGCCACCGGTGTAAAAATTGGCATCTCCCGCATCGAACTTGAAGCCATCGACACCGTATTCATTGACCAAACTATCGAGCTGATCTTGGAACCACGTCATCGCCTTCGGATTGCTGAGGTCCAAGCAAGCACTCGCGCCGTTCCACCAACGGATCACCGCCGCTTTGTTGCGAGTGTTTGCCCAGAGGATTTCCTGTGTTTTCTGTGGATCCAGCAAGAGCATGCCGTGCTCTGCTAGATAGCGGAAGTCCGTGGAGTCCGCACTGACGAATGGGCAAACCCACAACATGACTTTGAAGCCCATTTTGTGTAGCTCTTCCATCATGCCTTTTGGATTTTTGAAACGCCGAGCCGAAAACTTGAGCGTTCCGTAATCTTCCTGCCAGTTGTCATCAATCATCAGCACGCCCGGCGGATAGCCGTTGTCGATGATGGCCCGCGCGTAAGTTAGAATGTCCTCCTCGTTCTGATCGTACATCAGTTCAATCCACGTGTTGTATTGAGGATGGGTAAACAGCAGCTCATCGGGAATTTTCCCGTTCGAAGGAAAGAATTCTTTGGATGCGAATTGGTAGGCTTCGCGCAGTGTAGAGCCATGTTGGCCGGAGAGAATTTTTCCCTCCCTCGTGCTGACTTCGATTGAGCCTTTGTTGAAGTTATATTGAATCGGCTGCTCGCTCCAGACGTAACGACCCTTGCTGGAAAGCAATAATGGCTGTGCCTGATTTCCCTTGTTGTCTCCGAAAAGGTCGTACTTGGCCACGCTGGTGGAATCATACGGTGTCTCGTATCCAACGGAACTGAGTCCACCCCACCAGTATTCGCCTTCTAAAAAATCCAGTTTCAGCGTTTCGGCGTGCGTCTGTGCGAGCAATCCAGCGACTAGCAAACTGGCCGACATCGTATGTTTCGTGATTTTTAATAGTGGGTGATTCATGGTTTTCCTGAACTTGTTTATAGGTGTTAGTGCCGATTCAGTTCCAAAGTAGGATTAAGAAGAGGCGGTGTATGGTGAACAAAACTCCGACTTTAGCGCAGCATTGAGAAGTTTTTTTCTGAATTTCTGAGATGAAAGAAGTTGCACATTGAATGTATCAATATTGCCCAGCGGTGATAGAAGCAGCGGCTTTGGGTGTCACGTTGCACCAACCATGAGACCAACGGACTTGAAGCGGAGTTTGGTAAACTTCGGATAATGATGCGGTTGTAATCACTTCACGTTTGGTGCCGTCGGCAAAGATCGAACCTTTGCGAAGAAGGATGGCACGCTTGGTCTCCGGTGGAATTTCTGCTGGGTGATGGGTGACGAGCACCAAGGTGTGACCGCTGCAAATCAGCTCACGCATGATTTGTGAGAATGCGATGGCAGCCGCAAAATCTAATGCAGAGGTGGGTTCATCGAGCACAAGTACGGATGGATCGTGAACCAAGGCGCGAGCGAGAAGCAGTCGTTGTTTCTCGCCAGATGAAAGGCGACCGAACTCACGCCGCGCAAGATCCACGACCTTCAAGCGATCAAGAACATGATACGCCCGCTTTTTTTCATCCACCGAAAAACGCATGTCCCCCGTGCGGCCGTAGGCACCGCGAAATGAGGAAAGCACCAAATCCATCGCCAATTCTGCGGGGTGAATCCGAAAGAGATCGTCGGGCATCACCATGCCGATCTCATGACGAAGATCCGCAATTGCATAACACTCCTCCCCAAAGAGCGCACAACGTGTTTCACCCCGGGCCTCCGGCCGGAGTCCACCGGTGAGCAGTTGAATCAGTGTGCTTTTCCCCGCACCGTTTGGACCCAAAATCACGACACTTTCGCCAAGGTGCAGGCGTAGAGAAAAATCGCGTAAAACCGGATTTTCTCCACGCCACACCGTTGCATGACAGAGTTCGAAGTAACAATCAGAACGCACAAACAGATAATTCAGATCGTTCCTTCAGGAAGCTGTGCTCAAAGAATCCAAGGAGCGCGAATCTCCCGTGTGATGAGTTTCGAGGCCGTTGGATTGCCCACGATTTCATGTTTCTCAGCGTCCCACTTGAGCTTATCTCCAGTTCGCGCGGCAATATATCCGAGATGGCCCGGCGTCTGTGAGCGATGTGCCACTTCGACTGGTGTGATGGTGCGCTTACGCTCCTTGATGCAATCGATCCACTCTTGATGATGACCCGGACTCTTGAAGAGCTGAATGTCCAAATCGCCTTTTTTCTCGCGGGCTTGAATATCGCGAATCCACTCGGGATCGGAGGCTTTGAAGTCACCACGATTGATGCTCACCCAGCCGTTTGGTCCGATCCATTTGGCTCCGCCTTTGATGTCATTGTGGCCACCTGCGATCACGACTTCCGTGTCTTTCGGATATTTGCACTCAATGCGATACTTCGTCGCGGTATTCCAGGTGGCCTTCACATCGGGAAAATCTGCGGTCGCAGAAACTTCAAGCGGGCCAACTGCATCATCGGGGCCGATTCCGAACTCAGGATTCGCAAGTCCCCAGTGAGCAATGTCGCAATGGTGACCAATCCAGTCCATCAACTGCCCGCCGCCAGTGTTGTAATTCCAACGCCAGTTCTTGTGAAAGCGTGAGGGATTAAACGGAAGCATCTGTGCCGGGCCCGTCCACATCTCGTAATCGACGCCCTCTGGCACGGGGCCATCGGGGAGGTCAGGTCCGGTTTTTTCAAAGTCCGAGTGACCGTTTGGTAGCCCGACTTCGACGCGGCTGATCTTGCCCACGTAGCCGTTTTGCACGATTTGCACCGCCCAGCGGAAGGTGGCTTGACTGCGCTGCCATGAACCGGTCTGCCAAATGATGTCTTTGCCGCTGACGGCTTTCACTACCGCAGTGCCTTCACCCAACGAGA
This sequence comes from Akkermansiaceae bacterium, assembly GCA_041740475.1. Taxonomy (GTDB): domain Bacteria; phylum Verrucomicrobiota; class Verrucomicrobiia; order Verrucomicrobiales; family Akkermansiaceae; genus Luteolibacter. Next base: position 9,747 of record JBGSLX010000138.1, read on the forward strand.
GACTCAGCGGCTTCTCGCAATAAATGTCTTTACCCGCTTTTGCTGCCGCGATTGCGACCAAAGCGTGCCAGTTGTCCGGCGTGGAAATCATCACGGCATCGATGTCTTTGCGTGCAATGACTTCGCGGAAATCTTTATAGCCCTTACAGTCTTCGTCCTTGTATCTCTTGTTCACCTTATCAATGCCGGATTGGAGGTGCTTGTCATCAACATCACAAACGGCAACCACGCGACAGCCATCGACTGCGAGCAATGAGTTGAGGTTGTTGGTTCCCCACCAACCGACGCCGATGACTCCTACGGTGATTTTTTTGGATGGGGAATCTTTCCCAAGAAGGCCGCTTGGAAGAATGAACGGAGCGGCAGAAGTGGCAGCCAGCATTTTAAGTACGCTCCGACGATCTTGATTCAGGTTTTGTCTCATAATTGTGGTTTATTTACGCAGGGATTCGGTATTTATAACAGATAGAAATAAGAGGATTCTGGTATTGCTGAATGGATAATTCAGTGGGTTAAATCATCCATCGTCAATCGAACCAAAATCGTCTGCTCTCAATTGGCAAAATTTGGACAGCGATAGGTAGCAATTCAACTTCAATTATCACGAATAGCACACAGAATGGCGCTTTTTCCAGTTTGCAGCAAGCCACCAACAAAAGCCCTCTGACGAGATTGACCGACCTCACGATGTGATTAAACTCGCCGCATGACCACGGTGGAAACTGCGAATAAAATTCTCGATACAATGCTCGGTCACCTCGGCTTGGCCGCATCCATCGAGGTTCAGGAAACACATGAAGGCCCGTGTCTCCAGATTCTTTCTAGCGATAGCAAAACGATCATCGGTGATGAAGGCGACCGCCTCGATGACTTGCAGTATCTCGTCAACCGCATCTTGCGTCGGCAACATCCTCAGGCTGCACGCGTCAAAGTGGATTGCGAACACTACCGCACCATCAGAGAAGATCGCATGGCTGCCGAGATCAAAGAAATCGCTGAAAAAGTCAAATCAACCGGCAAACCGCATCAATTGCGCCCACTTAATGCTTACTATCGGCGCATGGTTCACAATCTCCTGATTGCGGATCCAGAGATAGGGACTCATTCACCAGAAGGCGATGATCGGCTCAAGCGCATCACGATTTCCTCCAAGTCCCCTTCCCCATCCAATTGATGAAAAAATTTCTGTTTGACTGTGGGACGCGCGACATCACCGCATCGGCCGGACTTTTGGCGCTGCGAGTGATGATGGGTCTTATGATGCTCATCGGTCATGGCTTGCCAAAATTGCGCGGGTTTTCGGCGATGAAAGAATGGTATGTGCCGGATATTTTCCCGTTTCACTACATGACACCGACCGTCAGTCTTGTCGCTACGATCGTTGCTGAGCTGGTCGCTTCTGCACTGATCGTTATGGGTCTTGCCACTCGGTCTGCCGCTTTTTTGTTAGGTTTCACCATGGTGGTGGCCGCTTTCGGCGTGCATGGCGCGGATCCATGGTTCACCGGGCCAGGAGTCAACGTCGCCAAGGAAATGGCGCTGCTTTACCTGATTCCAATGATCGCCATCATCATCACTGGTGCGGGTTTATTTTCGCTCGATGCCGCGATTTACAAGGAAGGCAAACGCCGCCGCTGGTGAATCCTGAAGTCGTAACTGTCGATGTCGTCCTGCCTCTCGATCAGTCGGAGGACGACACCTCACGTCGTGAAGCCGCCGCTGTGGTGATTGGCGTGCCTGCCTCACACATCTTCGAAGTCAAACTCCGCAAGCACTCGATCGACGCCCGCCAGAAGTCGGTCAAAGTGCAACTCCGGCTGGACGTAGCTCTTCATGGCCCACTGCCAGCCGAGGAAAAACCTCAATGGACATGCCCAGCGCTACCAGCTCATGCCCGCAAGGTCGTTATCATTGGCTGCGGACCGGCTGGCATGTTTGCGGCTTTGCGCTGTTTGGAAAATAGTGTGAAACCCATCTTGCTGGAACGCGGAAAGGACGCCAGCGCTCGGCGATTCGATCTTGCGCCGATCCTACGCGAGGGCCGTGTGATCGAGGAATCAAACTACTGCTTTGGTGAAGGTGGAGCTGGCACTTTTTCCGATGGTAAGCTCTACACCCGCGCGACCAAGCGCGGACCCGTCGCTACGATCTATCAAATACTCGTTGCCCACGGTGCACCTGAGGAAATTCTGACTGATGCCCACCCACACATCGGCTCCAATTTGCTGCCAAACGTCGTGAAAGCGATTCGCAATTCAATCATCGCAGCAGGTGGCGAAGTACGATTTCAAACCAAGGTCACGGATTTCATCATACAACAAAACCGCATTCGTGGAGTGACCACCGCTGCGGGTGATGAAATAGCGGGCGATGCGGTCATCCTTGCGACTGGCCACTCGGCACGCGACATTTACCGACTGCTCGCCGCTAAGCAGATTTTGTTAGAGCCAAAGCCTTTCGCCGTGGGATTCCGTATTGAGCACCCACAGCCATTCATTGATCGCGTTCAATATCATCTCTCGTCTGATGAGACGCGGCCGCGTTTGCTACCTGCCGCCCGCTATCGGCTTGCCACCAAGATTCGTGATCGTGGTGTGCATTCGTTCTGCATGTGCCCTGGAGGATGGATCGTGCCTGCCGCCACGGAGAATGACGAAGTGGTCGTTAATGGCATGAGTCTCTCACGACGCGATTCACCCTTCGCAAATTCCGGGATGGTTTCCACTGTCGAGCCGGAAGACATACAGCCGCAACTCGTGAGGGAGCACGGCGTGCTCGCTGGTATCGTCTATCAAAAAAAACTCGAACAAGCTGCGAAACAAGCGGGCGGTGGCGGACAAGTCGCCCCGGCTCAACGAGTGACCGATTTTCTAACGGGAAGAATTTCCTCGGAACTTCCAGAAACGAGCTACTTTCCCGGCGTGAATTCTGCGCCGCTCCATGAACTCTTGCCACAAGCGATGACCGCAAGAATGCGCGAAGGGCTGCGCCTTTTCGAGCGGCAAATGCACGGCTACGTCTCCAGTGGCGCTCTGTTACTTGGTTTTGAAACGCGCACCAGCTCGCCGGTTCGTGTGCCTCGACGCGATGATACTCTGGAACACCCGCAAATCATCGGCTTATTCCCATGTGGCGAAGGCGCAGGCTACGCTGGTGGAATTGTTAGTGCGGCTCTGGACGGACTCCGTGTGGCAGACGCGGCAACCGTTTGATCCCGATGGAGGCAAGCTCTGAGTCCATCACTGGAATCAAGTACTCCGTAAAACTTGGTAACCATCTTGAATCAGCAAACGCAACACGCTGTGCGTTCCTTCAAGTCTCGGATCTTCTGCCAGCACCTTTTCAGCCATGGCACGAGCTTGCCTCAACAGTGCCGTATCAGCGAGAAAGTCAGTGAAAATGAGGTCGGCAAGACCACTTTGTTGAGTTCCCAAGATGTCACCAGGACCTCGAAGGCGGAGATCGGCTTCCGCAATTTCGAAACCGTCAGACGATTGTTCGAGCACCTTCAGCTTTTCCATAGCTTCCGGACTTTTTCCGTCAGTGAGTAAAATACAATAGCCCTTGTGCCCTCCCCTACCAATCCGCCCGCGGAGTTGGTGAATCTGCGCGAGCCCGAAACGCTCGGCATGATGCAACACCATCACCGAAGCATTTGGCACGTCCACACCCACCTCAATGACGGTGGTGGAGACTAACGCGGAGATTTCTCCCTCGCGGAAACGGCGCATGACTTCCTCTTTTTCGTCCGACTTGAGTTTGCCGTGGATTAATCCGACTTCATAACTCGGGAGGCGTTTGCGCCATTTTCCAAAAGCTACAGTGGCTGACTCTGCCTTGAGTGTCTCACTCTCCTCGACCAATGGATAGACAAGATAAGCCTGCCGTCCTTTTGCGAGTTGATCTTTGATGAATTTGGTGACGTCTGTTTGTTTCGCATGCTCGCGTACTGCGGTGATGATTTTTCCGCGCCCGGGTGGTTTTTCATCGAGTAGAGAAACATCGAGATCACCGTATATCGTCATCGTCAATGTGCGTGGAATCGGTGTTGCGGTCATCACCAGCACGTCAGGAACGAGGCCACGTCGAATCAAGGCGGCGCGCTGGGCTACTCCAAACTTATGTTGTTCATCGATGACAATCAGCCCAAGATCACCGAATAGCGATTCGTCATAAAGCAGCGCATGCGTGCCGATGATCATTTGCGGCGCGCCTGATAGACCAATCGGATCGGTCTCATCACGATGCCCAGTGCGCAAAGCGACCCGGATGCCAAGAGGTGTCAGCCATCGGCGGAATGTCAGAAAATGCTGCTCTGCAAGAATCTGTGTGGGTGCCATCAGCGCCGCCTGACAGCCGGAATCCACTGCAAGCAACATAGCGGCCATGGCGACGAATGTTTTTCCGCTGCCCACATCGCCTTGCAGCAAGCGGTTCATCGCACGCGGCTGGCGCATGTCTGAAACGATCTCCCGGATTGATCGCTTCTGTGCATCGGTCAGATCGAATGGCAGACTTTTATAAAACGCAGTCAGCAAAACAGTGCGCTTGCCTAACACTCGGCCAGTCTGTTCCAAGTGACGCACACGCCTCCACACCACATTGAGCTGCAAGCCGAAAAACTCTTCGAGTGCAAATCGTCTTCTAGCGCAAGCCGCTTGATCTATTGAATATGGAAAATGTACTATGCGTAGTGAACTCGCACGTGTGGTGCTTGGATCCACATTGAAATACGCGTCGAGCGTAGCGGGATCACACTGCAGCAGTAACAAGTGAATGATTTCACGAAGTCTGCGCTGCGCGAGACCTGCAATGTTTCGATATATCGGAACGATGCGCTCTA
>JBGSLX010000139.1:0-3121 GCA_041740475.1 Akkermansiaceae bacterium
GGTCGCAGCCGCGATCACCGCTGGGAGTTCTGACAAGCAGCGGGAAATCGTTTTGTCGCTCAAAGCAAGACCGTCACCGGAGACGGTCGATTGGCTGAACCAATGGAAAGAAGGCAAAATTTTCCTCCACGAGAGCGCAGACGGCGTCGTGACGCCCGTGCTGCTGACGGGTGAACCCGATGCAACCGGTGCTTCTGCCACTCTGAAGTTGGCAGATGGCCAGGCCTTTACCGCAGCAGACGGAACGGCGATCCGCATCAATCCCGACGCGGTGGAATTCGCCGATACCGACTCTGGTCTGCGCCGCGCGATGAAAGAAGTCACCGACATCGCGGCGCTCGCCAATCCCGACAAAGAAAAGCGCATCCGTGCGATCCGCGACTCCGCGATGGGGCAAAATCTCGATAAACTCGCGGCTTTGAAGACTCTTAGAACGGTCGAGAAAGATTCCGACGCCTTGCGAGCGCTGGATGAAACCATCGCCATCATCCAGTTGAAATCGACGAATCCCGAGGAGCGTCTCGCCGCCTGTGCGACGCTCGAAGAACTGCATCCGCTGGCCGCGCGCGACGTGATTCGCGACTTCGAAAGAAATGCTGAGGCCGCCGGTTTGCTCGATGAAGCGAAAGCCGGACGCACTGCGCTGGTGGCGATTGATTCACACATCACGGCGATCAACGCCTTTGGTACTGCATTTCGTGGCTTGTCGCTCGGCTCGGTTTTATTGGTCGTGGCCATTGGTTTGGCGATCACTTTTGGCCTGATGGGCATCATCAACATGGCGCACGGTGAGTTCATCGCCATCGGTGCCTACACCACTTACGTCACCCAGAACGTCTTCGCGGCAGGGCTGGCTATCTCGCCATTTGGCATGTCCATGAGTTTGCCGGGACTCGGTTTGGCCAACGGCGCAAACACCTACTTCATCCTCGCCATCCCGCTGAGTTTCCTCGTCGCTGCTTTGTTCGGCGTCCTGCTTGAGCGCTCAGTGATTCGTTTCCTTTACAAGCGCCCGCTCGAATCGCTGCTCGCGACATGGGGCATCTCGCTGGTCATCCAGCAAATCCTCAAATTCGTCTTCGGATCTAACAACGTGCAAGTCACTAGCCCGAATTGGCTCTCGGGAAACTGGACAGTTAACGATGTGATCTTCGGCTGGAACCGCGTCTTCGTCATCGCATTTGCCGTGCTGATCATCGTCATCACTTGGTTGGTGCTGAACAAAACTCCGCTCGGTCTGCTGATTCGCTCAGTGATGCAAAACCGCAACATGGCCGCCTGCATGGGCGTGCGCACGGAACGAGTGAATACATTCACCTTTGCCTTCGGCTGCGGCCTCGCCGGGCTTGCCGGTGCTTTCCTTTCGCAAATCGGAAACGTCGGCCCGAGCATGGGCCAGCTCTACATCGTCGATTCGTTCATGACGGTCGTCGTCGGCGGCGTCGGTAATATCATGGGCACGGTCATCAGTGCACTCGGCATCGGCCTCGCGGATCAGGCGCTGCAACAGTATCTCGGCAATCCCGTGATCGGTAAAATCCTCGTGCTCGCCTCGATCATCCTCTTCCTCCAATGGCGTCCGGCAGGCCTCTTCGTCACCCGCTCACGCAGCCTCGACTGACCGATGAACCGCTCACCTTTTTCCAGCCGACTCCACACACCGCTGCTCATCGCCGTTGGAGTTTTTCTCGTTGTGGTGATGCCGGTGCTGAATGCGATGGGTTTCATCAGTGATTTCACCCTTGGAAACTGGGGGAAATATCTGTGCTACGGCATCCTCGCGATATCGATCGATCTGCTCTGGGGCTACACCGGCCTGCTCTGTCTCGGCCAAGCGCTGTTTTTCTCGCTCGGCGGTTACATGATGGGAATGTATCTGCTGCGGGCGGTGGGTGGCGATGGCTTGCCGACCTTTCTCACCATGCTCGGCCGCAGCGAGTGGCCGTCGTTTTTTGTGCCGTTCTCCAGTTTTCCCTTCGCGCTTCTGATGATGATTCTGATCCCCGGGCTGCTCGCGTATGTCTTCGGTTATCTGGCTTTCCGCTCGCGCATCAAGGGCGTCTATTTCTCGATTCTCACCCAAGCGCTCACTTATGGCGCGGCGTTGTTGTTTTTCCGCAATGAGCTGCTGATGGGTGGAAACAACGGCTTCACCGATTTTCGCACGATCCTCGGCTTTGACCTGCGCGAGGTGGCAACCAAACGCGGGCTCTACATCGCCACCGCGCTGTTGCTGGTCGGCGTGGTCGCATTCTGCAAATGGCTCACCCACACCCGCTTCGGCCTGATCCAACGCGCCATCCGCGACTCGGAAAACCGGGTGCTCTTTTCCGGTTACGCCGCCGCGAACTACAAGCTGTTCGTCTTTGTCGTCAGCGCGGTCATCGCCTCGTTCGCCGGCGCGCTATTTGTCCCACAAGTCGGCATCATCAATCCGAGCGAAATGGAAACCGGCAAGTCGCTTGAAGCCGTGGTCTGGGTCGCACTCGGCGGACGCGGCACGATCATCGGTCCGGTCCTCGGCGCAGTCAGCGTGAACGCGCTGAAAAGCTGGGCATCGACCGGTGCCACTGCCGATTACTGGCCACTACTTCTGGGCGGTTGTTTTGTGTTAGTCGTGCTTTTCATGCCCAAAGGTCTGTTTGGACTGCCCGCGCAAATCGCCGGAATCTACCGCCGCCTCACACGCCGCCAGACCGAAGAAGAACCTGCCGATAAAACTGCGGCCACCGATCCCTAAGTCACCCGCCACATGGACACCACCGCTGCTCATTTGGGAAGACCATTCCTACTCGCCGCCGAGGGACTCGAAAAATCCTTCGATGGCTACAAGGCGATCAACGACCTCAATTTCTACCTTGATGAAGGCGAGCTCCGCACCGTCATCGGCCCGAATGGCGCGGGCAAAACGACGTTTCTCGACCTCATCACCGGCCGCACCCAGCCCGATCATGGCACGCTGGTTTGGGACGATGGAAAACACGATCTTCTGCGCCTGAACGAATATGAGATTTACCGACTCGGCATCGGTCGCAAGTTTCAGACGCCCACCGTTTACACCGATCACACGGTTTATGAAAACATGGTGCTCTCGCTCGCAGGGTCGCGTGGCATCTGGAAC
>JBGSLX010000140.1:0-31592 GCA_041740475.1 Akkermansiaceae bacterium
CCTCGGCATGACGTTTTCGCCGGACTCCACCCGGCTCGTCGCGACCACACAATTCGCACAGCCACGCATCCACGCCTTCGAGGTCGCCAGCGGCACGGAAATCACGCTCAAATCGCCGCACACCGCGCGCATCTGGGTGGCCTTGTTCGCGGGAAATTCCAGCGCGTTGCTCACCACCTCGTCCGATCGCCAGCTCTGCGTTTCTTCCATCGATGGCGGCCCCGCGCACACGCTTCCTCTCGCTCACGACAACGAAATCTGGGCGGCTGACATCCATCCTTCAGGCTCGCAAGTCGCCACCGGTGATAAGGATGGAACGCTCAAGATTCATGCGTTGCCGCTGCCTGCCTCACCGCTCGCGGCCTTCCCACGGCACCCGCATTTTCGCTACGCACGACCGGTTTTTTCTCCAGATTCCTCGGTGGTTTACGCCTGCGTCACCTCCCCGAAATGGAAAATCGTCGCGTGGAAACCCGGCGAAACAGACCACAATCCCAGCCCATTCGTCTATCATCCCACCGCCATCGACGCCACCGGCAACGCGGCCTGGCGGGACACGAAAAAACGCGAGGTTATTCACCTCAGCTCCTCCCAACAACTCAGCAAGCTGGATTTTCCCGCCGAGACATGGCCGAAAAAGTCCAGCATGTGCAATCACGGCGCGTCTGCCGACAGTCGCTTCATCTACCAATTTTCCGAAGTCGGTCACGCCGCTACCGCCGATCTATCGACGCAGGAAATCCGCCGCTTGTCCGACTTCTGCACGGTGCCGCCCATCGCCTCCGCGCTCTCGCCGGGCGGGCGCTTTCTGGTCGCTGGAACTTGGCGGGAACTCATCGTCCATGACTTCCAAACCCACAAATCCACCCGCCTTTCCAACGATCCACATTGGGCGAAGGCCATCGCCTTTTCTCCTGATGGCAAACTCATGGCCACCGGTGGAAACGACAGCCACATCCTGCTCCGCCGTGTGTCCGATCTCGCCATCGTCGGGAAACTAAGCGGCCACCTCTCTGAAGTCTCCAGCCTCGCCTTTTCTCCCGATGGCCACACGCTCGTTTCTTCGGAAATCGGCAGCGGCCTGCGCTTCTGGCGGCTCGATACCCAGCGCGAAGTCCTGCGCATTCCTCTCCCAGATGTCTGTGAAAGCCTCGTCTTCTCGCCCGATGGCCAGAGCCTCGCCGTCACCACCGTCGCTCCAGCCGCCTCACCGCAAGATGGACAAATGCTCGTCATGCCATGCCTGCGCGATGCGCTGTCGGAGGCATCCAGCGCTGCTGACAGCACTAAGTTCCAAGATTATACTGATAGTCATCACTAATCATGAGATCGTCGTAATGAATGGCTGCGAATCGAGGCTCAGATGATAAAGAATCTTTCATGAGGAAGGCAGAAATGCAGGAAAAACCTCATCCTCGTTCCCCTTCCTGCCTTCCTTATTAAAAATTCTGCGGTCACGCCTGCTTCAATGGGACGTCGATCAAGGGCCGTCTTGTGTGTGAATCACGCTTTCAGCGTGCGGTGATCTCGGGTGGTTTACAGACACAGGGTCGCCGCGTCGCGTCGGCCCTGTGCTACGTTGAGCATTCGCCGTTGGCGAATTTGTGGATGTGGGCCATGAAGAATAGCGAATCTCAGGGTTGCATTCCTCGAAGCCTGCTTCGTCAGAACATAACCTAAACTGACTGGATGCCTCGGTGTTCATGACTTCCGATCAGCCGTTGGCCAACGGCCAACATCCACCGTAGCCCATGGAACGGGCGCATCGCGCACGTTCCGTGGGATCCGCACCCGCCGCAGGATCGCACGCTGAAAGCGTGCTTCAATGGGACGTCGATCAAGGGCCGCCTTGTGTGTGAATCACGCTTTCTGCGTGCGGTGATCTTGGGTGGTTTACAGACACAGGGTCGCCGCTGCGCGTCGGCCCTGTGCTACGGTGGGCATTCGCTGTTGGCGAATTTGTGGATGTGGGATCGTGGATGTCGCTCAACCGTTGACCATTCACCAAAAGCCGTGGCGCACAGCACCCGACTGACTTTGAAACGGACCACAATCCGCGCGCACAAGCGGCTCACTCGTCAGAAAAAATCCTGATTTTTTTCCGCAAGCCGCGCCACCGCGCCCCGGAAACTCCCTATGTGAGTATGACTCATCTCTCGCCGGGCAGAATGCTACCCGGAAAGAGGCTGTCGCAGATCCATTCCAGTAACGCCAAACCGATGAAATACCACGCAATCCCACTCCTACTCCTCTTCGCCGCCGCCACCTCGCAGGCTCAGGTTTTCACTCCCAAAGAGGTCGATTTGAACGTCTCCTTTGACAATGCCGACCCAGCAGTCACCTCGTTAATGAGCGCTCCCGGCGGTCCTGGTCTCCTTCGAGTGTATTTCACCGCCACCACAGACCCTGTTCCTCCGAGTGGTGCTCGCCAAGCGCTTAAGAACTATGAAGCCACCGATGCCTTCACCGCTCCCACGGTCTTCAGTGTGGATGATACCGTCGGCGGCCTGACCTATTCCGCTCAGGCCCTGTGTGAGTTGAACAGTGGTCAGCAGTACTATTTTCCTCAAGTGACAGGACTCTCCACCGCCGATGCCAACCCCGTGTGGAGCATCCAGAATACGGGAACCATCGTGAACTTCAATTTCGTCGATGGAGTGGGCGATCCGGTTCAGTTAGACGGTGGAATCATCATCGCCAATGACTCTGGAAACACCATCAACCCTCCGAGCAATCTTTATCTGCCCAGCGGTTCCAGCAGCGCCACATTTCTCGCGCGTGGTGGTTCGAACACCGTCTTCGTGCTCTACGCCAATCTCGGCGGCACCGACCCAGCCGTAAGTAAGTATTCGAAAAAATTCACCATCAGTGACTTCGAGGTCGCGCCACTCCCGGCCGATACCGTGCAAACCATCAACGTTGTGATCGAAGCTGCCGCCGACACCAGCGGCTCCCTAACAGGTCGCTTCGATGTCACCCTCTCCTCCGTCTCGCCTGACGATCCTACGACTACTGACGACGGTTTTTTCGAGATATTTGCCCCAACCCCAGATCTGAACGATGGCCGTCCAGACTTCCCAATCCTGCATACCATTTTCAACACCGGCGACGGCTATGGTAACTGGGAACGTGAAAAAACCTTCACTGGCACCAACTTCACTGAAGAAGCCAGCGGTGCCTTCACCTCCTCCAATCTGCTCCCGTCGCCGCCACCGGGCGAGGGCTTCTACGCGGTGTTTGGCGAAGTTTTCCTGCGTCGCACGGTTTCCGGCGATGATCCGGGTGTGCATCGGTTGCAATTCCTCCGCACCCCGATCCTCGGCAGCGGTGCGAATTTAGAAGTGCAGATACCCTCTGGAAATCTCGACATTGGCGACACCTTTGTGATCAAACCCGGCTACCTCACCGGTTCCCTAACCCTTGCCGGTCCAGAAGTAATCCCGGGTCAGCCCGCTCTGCTGGACCATGTCGTGCGCTCCACCGACGGCGACAGCAGCGGCGACGGTATTCCCGACACGGACGTGACCGAGTGGTTCTCTGGCTCGACGCTCTATGCTTACGGGTTGGATGAAGCTGCGCCCGGCTTTTCCAGCACAGCTTCCGGCGGCGAGTCATTCGTTCCACTACCCGGAAGTTTCGATCCCCTCACGGGCGATTTCACAGGAAGCTACGATTTCGCCCTCGGCGGCTTGAACGGGGATTCCTCCTACTGGAAACCCGGTGCCATAACTCTCTCACTCGTCAACAACGGGTCTTCCGCCGATACTTATTTCGTCACCTACTTCACCATGACCGACCGCACACCCGATGCCACCGCTCGGCGCGAAATCGGCCCAAACGTGACGACTGTTTCTAACGTTTCCCATGAATTCGGCGAAGTCAGTCTGCGCATCCGCGCGGTCTCCGGCACCATCTACGAACCGCAAATCCATCAAGTCATCGACGATCCCGATCAGCCCCTCAATCCGTATTCGGTACAGAATTTCTCTGCCAGTGGATGGCCTCAGGCACAGGCGGATGCCGCTACCACCGCTACCGTCCGCACGCTGATGCCAGCGGGCACTTGGGTCATCACCCCACGCATCAACCCGGGCGACCAAGCCGCAGTGGACCTTTTGCCCATCGATATCAACGTCCCGGCTCGCGGACGCTTGAGCATCGAGACCGGATTCCGCCTCGAAACCACCATTCCGGCATGCCTCACCGGACCAAGCGCCATCATTACCGGTTCGGTAGTCAGCGCTCCGATTCCGGTTTCGGAAATCCGCTACTCGATTGATGGCGGCCCGCCAATCATCGTGAGCAATCCGAACGTCGCGGACCCCACCTTCAGCATCGACCTATCAGCCCTCGCCGATGGCCACTACAACATCATCATCACTGCCACTGGACCCAGCGGAGAAGAAACGTTCATCTCCACCGACTTCCACCGTGCAGCCGTCGGCCTGACCATCCAGAAGGCCGTCATCCTCACTTGGGGCTGTGGAGTTCTCCAAACCTCCACCGACATGCAAACGTGGACCGATGTCCCCGGAGCCACCAGCCCCTTCGCAGTCCCCACAAACGAACCAAGTCGCTTCTGGCAAGTTCGTTACGAGTAGTTTCCCCCCGACTCCCCCTTCTCCAACAAAGTGCCCGCCACTGCTGCATGGAGAAGGGGGAGTTTTCGCTTTGTTATCGAGTCATCAATCGATAGGTCATGCATTGTAATCGGTGAGAAGTTCCACTCACTGAGAAACCCTGATAAGGGTTTTGCATCTTAGCCCGGGGTTGGCCGCAAGGCCTACCCTGGGCAGATTGATAAAATATCTCATCAACCCTGAAAGGGTTGTGCAGGGGTAATTAGATCACAGAAATAACTCATACTTATACTATCTGTGCCCGACTGAGATTCGGGAATATGGATCCACATCACGGCGCACCCAGCCTGCGCGCCCTGAAAAAGCGTTTTGGTGCATCGGATAGAGGGACTTGGATGGTCACTTCTGAACCATCGCCTTGCACAGGCATTCCGACATTTTTCCACACATCCAAATCGACTGAACTTTCGACTTGGTAATCGCGCCCGGTTTGTGTCGGAAACTTCACCGGGAATGTGCGGTCGGGTAGCTCGGTCCCATCGACGAGCTGGACGCGGTCCACTAAATTAACCTCGGATACGACGTTATTGTTCAGATCGATGCGCACGTAAAACGCATTCACGTTTGCGATCAACTGCGTCCAGTTTCCGGTAACTTGCCACTGTGCTTGCAGCAATGGTGCCGAAAGATTCAATACGCTACTGGCGGGTGTGTTGATAATCGGAAACACGTAAGTGGCTCTGTTGGTGCCGTCGGAAATGAAAAGAAGAAGGTTGTGGATCGTGAGCGAGTCATCCGTGGTCAGGTCGATTTCCAATCCGGTGAACGCACTCCAGTCCACATGAAATTTCGCAGGAGCTACGGTCCAGTTCCAGCCATTGCCTATGTCCTCGACGATCAAACTGCCTGCTGCTGCTACCGGATTGGTGTTGGAAAGATTGACTCCCGAGGACGGCAGCGGATTTGCTGAGCTATCATGATCGATGATGATCCACCCCTCGTTGTTGGTCGCAAACCTGGATTCTGTGCACAAAGCTGGAAGAGGCAGCAGCATGGCCACAGCCAGTAACTTTGATATGTTTTTCATGGTGTCATATATCATTCGCACAAACGCGTAGATCATACCCCGCAATGTGGGAAGCTCGAAATCAAATAGAGGAATTGCGCGACATTGGATGCGTGGTGCACCTACTCCCTACATTTCCCAAGGTGGTTTCAGCCATTTTGGGCTTCACACTTCATTATGACAAATGCTACGCCTGCTCATGCTGTGTGTCATCACTGCAAAACAAAGAACAGTCACCCCCACACACAATGATCTATCCTACATTGCCATCTTGCTGCCGTTTGCTTCGAGTACGTATTGCTCTCGCTTGTTTCGCTACGATTTCTGTCGTAGCCGCACAAGTCCCACTCCAGACAGACCTGCATGCATGGTTTAAAACAGACGCTGGCGTTACGGTGGCTGCTGGCAAAGTCACCGCATGGACAGATCAAACTGCCAACGGCTTTGTTCTGACACCGCCAAGCACAGGCCCTGTTTTGTCTGCCTCCAGCATCAATGGCTTGCCAGCAATCACTTTCGATGGAGCCACCCAACTCAACGGCAGCCTAGGTGCCGGGTCGCTTGGAGATGCGACTGTTTTCGCCACTTTCCGCTACACGGTGGCGGACTCGAATAACGACTATCTTTATACATTGGGCACTAGAAGTGGTGCTGGTTCACAACTCAGTCTCAGCCGCCGACCATCGGCGCGGGCCTATCACTTTGACGGAGGAACACAATTTCTGAGTGCTAACGACCTCCTGCCGTCGGCGCAGTGGTTTGTATCATCTCAGGTTTACGGCGATGGGGAGCCTAACGACCATGATTTATTCCTCAACGGTGCCGCCGTCCTGCGGACCGAATCAGCGGGTAATTACAACCCACAGCTCAGCAACTTCGTGATTGGCAACTTCACTGACGGCTCGGATCGGTTCATAGGCGACCTTGTAGAGTTATTGGTTTACAACCGTGCACTGACGGAAGCCGAGCGTCGCTCTGTGGAAGAATACCTGCGCATCCGTGCCGGTCTGCCCGCCAATTTCGAACAAGAAGCGGAGATTCTCAGCGGCTGGGAAGTCATTCAATATGAGTTCGATGCCCAGCCCGATGCGCAGTGGACGTTCGACCTTGGTGGCACCCGCGCCGATCAGGCCATCAATTCGGATGCCTCCATTCTGCTCAGCGATATCGATGTCGCAGACCAGATCATTTGGGGAAAGTTTGGTGCTGGCAGCGCTCCAGACTTCATGGGCTTTGTCTTTGGCTATCAGGACCGCAGGCATTTTTATTTGTTGGACTGGAAAAAAATCACCGCCAGTTACCAAAACTTTGGGCAAGCTCCGGCGGGGATGCGTCTGCGTTCATTCCATGTGCCGGAAGGTGATCCGGGTGGTCGAGATTTCTGGGCTGCCGACAATCCCACTAATGTCACTGTCTTGAGACAAAACAGCCTCATCTGGGAAGACGGCGTGGACTATGATTTCTCACTGCGCTTCACATCTGGCTCTTGCATCATTCGCATCTGGCAAGGCGATACCGTGCTAGAAACATGGACCGTGGAGGATAACTCGCATCTAGCAGGTCGCTTCGGATATTTTGTAAATTCCCTTCAATATGTGCGCTTCGGGCAAGTCTTTGCTCACCCTCTCCAGCCAGTTGCACTCCGTTCCTTCGTTCGGCAGAACGGAGCTCCAAACGAGCCTTTCCAACTCAAATGGATCGGCGGCGAGCCACCATTTCAGATCGAGCAAAACGACACCCTCCAAGGAAACTGGCCGCCGATCTCGGGCAAATTATGGAAGCGGGATTTTCTCGTTCCCGGGGATGCTGATCAGAATTTTTTCCGTGTCCGCAGCCTTGGTGAGGAACTGACTCATCCATGAGGTCAAAATGCTTCAGGGCGACCATGCATCGAGTTCGCAAAGCCCGCCGCCGAGGAACAGGTGATGCCAGAGCTGGGTGGCGAGCACGCCGACGAAGCTGACTTCCCAGCCCATGTGTGGCGGCAGCATGCTAGGGTAGTTCGCCAGCGATTTGCGGATGCGACGGACTTTTTCGGGATCGAAGTAGCCGGTCTTTTTCAGGGATTCCTCGCTCAGCAGTTGTTTTACAAACAGCGGTTCAGGCTGGAGAAATGAACCCGAGTAACGAGCGCGGAAAATGCTCTTGGGCCGCTGGGCGATTTCCGGTGGAAGAAACCCGGCGGCGTATCTTCTGAGGATGTCTTTATCGCGGCGGAAGCTTCGCAGTTTGTATTCGGGAGCAAGGCTCGCACAGAACTCGACCAGCTTGAGATCGAGAAACGGAAAGCGAGTTTCCACCGAGTTTGCCATCGCGGGTCGGTCGCCCTTGTGGGTCATGAGCAGGCCGGGGAGCATAACCTGATAGCCGAGATGCAGTGAGCGGTTGAGCGGGTGCCAGCGCTTCATGCGGTCGAGATTTAGGTCCAGATCATCGGTGGCGGTGCGGCCCGCGAGGCGAGCTTCAAAGTCCTGCGAATACACGCCATCGCCGGACAAACTGCACGCCGCGTAGAGGTCCGAGGTGGCATGGTATCCGCCCATTTGGCGGTAGCGTTCTTGATAGCGCTGCCACGGGTGATGGGAGGCCCGCCCGAACATCGCGCGCCGCCAGCCATCGCCAATGCCGAGGCGGTCGAGACGTGAAATGAGGCGATTCGCCTTGAACCATGGATAGCCTGCTAAGGCTTCATCGGCACCTTCGCCGCTCAATGCCACCTTGTAGTTCGCATTTCTAACTGCGGTCGCGAGTTGATAGATCGCGGCGGCTGAGGTATCGACCACCGGGCACTCGGAGGCGATCACTAGGTCGCGGTAGCCCGCAGCGATTTCCGTTTCGCCGCAGGAAATCACGGTGGGAGTGCTGCCGATCAGTTTTGCGGCCATCAGCGCGCGATCTGTTTCATCGAGCTTGGGATGCCGGATGCGGATGGTGAATGTCGGGATGGCACGCTTGAGCTGGCGGCTGGCAAGCAGCGCCACTGCCGTGGAATCGACCCCGCCGGAGAGATAACTCACCACCGGAACATCCGCTCTCAAGCGGAGCCGGACCGCTTCCCCCATCAGTGTGCCGAATTCGGCCACCAATTTCTCAGGCGAGCCCCGTTCCTCGCTGCCTTCGTCTGGAAAATCGAGCTGCCAGTAGCGATGTTCAGATATCTCTGAGGGAAGGTCATGACTGGGTAGTTTGATTTCCATGAATGTGCCCGGCAGTAGCGCGGAGACCCCGGAAAACATGGTGCGACGCGTGCCCACGGCGAAAAAACTGAAGACGTGATCGAGCCCTAACGGATCGGCCTCCGCGCGAACTTGGCCCGATGCCAGCAGGGCTTTGATTTCAGAGCCGAAGTAGAGTCGATCATCGCGGCGCGCCCAATAGAGCGGGCAGATGCCGAGCTGGTCGCGGGCGAGGATCAGCGTGCGTTGACTGAAATCCACCAGCGCGAAGGCGAATTGCCCGCGCAAGTGATCGAACATCTGGCGGCCGTATTGTTCCCACAGATGCACGAGTATCTCGGTATCGCAGTGAGTGCGGAACTCGTGGCCCAATGCCTCAAGTCTCTGCTTCTGTTCGGGAAAGTCGAAAAGCTCGCCATTGTACACCACGGCGATGCTGCGGTCCTCGTTGAAGATCGGCTGCTGGCCATCCTCCAGTCCCACGATGCTCAATCGCCGCGAAGCCAGACCGAGCCCGGGGCGGATCAACTCACCGCCCTCGTCGGGTCCACGGTGAAGCAATGCCTTGGACATCGCACCGAGTGCTCTCGCGTGAACTTCTCGCGGCCCTGCCAAGTCGATGATTCCTGCGATGCCACACATGATTCAATATTCAGAGATAGAGACAACGAAATCGACGAAACGGGCGAAAGAAGAACGAGTTAGAACAGAGTGGCGAGTCACCCAGTTGGGGAAACGACAGAAGCCGCGCTGCGATGGAGTGTGGATAGCAGAGTAACTTGTCTGGCTGAAGAGTGCTCGCCGAGCAGGGGTTCAGCGTTCCCGGGAGGCTTTTCGATCTTTTCATTGCTCTCATTTTCTCGTCTCGGATGATTTCTAGCTTTGATCTTCATTCGCTCAAACGCTCCACACGGTGAACGCGCCACCTTGCACCGGAACATGTAAGAAACGAGCGGAAATGTGAGCAGCGCACACCGCATTTTAGCTGCCTGCTATTAACGGCATTCGATTGGGTAAAGCTCCGGCGAACCGGAAGATAAATGCGGTTAGAGCGCCATGTGCTCTTTGGTGCAGATCCATAGCTAGCCAGCCTGAGCCAATCCTGACTTCAGAGACTCGCTTGGAATTAAATCGCCGGCGAATCATTGGATGTCGCTATCGATGTTCAAACTATGGGCGAATGCTGGTTTTTTCGGCGGTTGGGAAGTCTGCGGGAATCTCCTGTGTGACCGCACCGGTGGCGGCCCATTCGGTTCCGCGCTGGAGAGTGACGATGAATCCGGTGCAAACCAATGCGAGGAACGGTGGATTTTGCGATGAATCCACATGTCCAAGAGTGGTGTGAAAAACTCGTCCTTTGCCGTATTGGATGGTCATCAACATCGGCTCGTTTTCCCCGGTGGATTGCGGATAAACCGCTTGGTCGGCACTAGCCGTAGCGAGCACTGTCACATTCTGCGCCGGACCACGGAGGCGGCTATAGATTTCATCATTGGCGTGAAGCCAAACCTCGGGAAGCCCCTTCATAATCGGGTGATCAGGGGTGCGAGTGACCACTTGAAAGTCGTGGCGTGGTGGATGCGTCGCATTGCCAGGTGTGGTGGAGTCCAAGACCATCTTGTCATCGCGCCAGCGGATCATGGGACCAGCCTTTTCGTCACGAGCACCGATGCTGCCATCCGCCTTAAATCCCCAGCCACCCACGCCGATCATGGCGTTCCATTCTGGCCAGTAAGGGAATGCATTGTCTGAATCATGGACCACAACCAGGCCTCCGCCATTTTTCATATATTCCTCGAACGAGCGCTTGGTCGCCTCTGGCCACTCATCACCTTCATAGACCATTACGATGGCGGCGTAGTCGGAAAACTTCGGATTAAAAGCAGACATATCCTCGCCTGCGGCTGGCGTGGTGACGGTCTCTACCGCGAAAAGTCCGGTTTGTTCTAAATGACCTTTCACAAGTGGCGAGCAACGCGTCCAGTCATGATATTTGTTGGATTGACCTG
This sequence comes from Akkermansiaceae bacterium, assembly GCA_041740475.1. GTDB lineage: Bacteria > Verrucomicrobiota > Verrucomicrobiia > Verrucomicrobiales > Akkermansiaceae > Luteolibacter. Next base: position 10,832 of record JBGSLX010000140.1, read on the forward strand.
TGAGAACCATCACTCGTGGCAATGGTGCGGCGATCAGCAAATGTGCTGTGGCGATGAGTAGGAGCAGTGATTTCATGTGTGTAGAATCGGTGTGGGAGTGAACCATCAGCTTGCCGTGACTTTTAGGCGAGCAAACTTCGTGTGATCTGCGGCTTTCTCTATGGTGAGGATGATGGTGTCGAATCCAACGGGGCTGTTTTTAATCACAGTGACGCCTGGGTTGTTCGATACCGTTGTTGTGGGAATGCTATAACTAACAGGCCAAGCCGAGAGCGAAGTTCCTACTTCGATAGCAAGTGTGGTGGCTCCATCGATGGACGCTTGGTTGCGCTTGAAAGTGATGACCATGCTGTTGCCGGCCTGGGAAATACTAGGAAGCTTGGCGTGGTCGTTGGTGAGCTGACTTCCCCCGAGTGCGTATTCCAGGCCATTGGCGACGCCATCACCGTCGTAGTCGTCTGCGGCAGTCCCGGTGGGCGCATGCGTCGTGGCCCAGATCGCGTAGCTGAGGACGCGCACCAGCTTCAGGCTCGTGCCGTCGATTGCGAGAGCGTAGCCGGGAATAGGAGTGTGTAAGGTAGGAGTCCCGGAAATGCCTGATGATGCTGTGATCAAGGTATGGCTCGACAATGTCGGTGAGCCAGTGATCCGGATCGTGCCGGCGGTGAGATTGAAGCTGCTGGTAGAAGTCGTGGGGAAACCGAGAGTGAAGCCGAGTGAGGCACTGTTGTTTACTGCGATGGGTGATGTTTGACTTCCTCCGACAAGGGCGAGTGTGCCTGCGCTGACCGTTGTATTTCCGGTATAGGTGTTGATGCCACTGAGAGTTTGCGTGCCATTTCCGAGCTTCATCAGGTTGAGGGTGCCACCACCCACGCCGCCATAACCTCCACCGTGATTGTTCGTGTTGGAAATTTTCCCGCTGAAACTGCCGCTGCCATGATCCGTGCCGATTGTGAGTGTGTTTGTGCCGCTCCATGCCTTGTTGATGACACCTGAGCCAGTGATGGCATCCACCACGACATTGCCGTCCCAGAGATCGAAGAAGGCAGATGCAGCTATGTTAAGATCAGCCTTGTTGTTGGACCAAGCACTGTTGCCCCATTCGTTGCGGATCAGGCCCGCTTGCACATCGAACAGAGTGCCTGATGTCATGGAAACAGTCTGTGGATTGTTTTGTGCGCCGAGGAGCAGCCTGCCAATGCCGGATTTTACCAAGTTGCCAGCGCCGGTGATGGTGCCTTGGGAGAGTTGGTTGGTATTGGTGGTGAGTCTGAGTTCTAAGGTTGCACCTTGATTGATGGTGAAACTTGGGCTGCCAGTTAGGTTGTTTTCCAGAATCAAGCGACCGGCTGCGACAAGGGTGCCGCCGGTGAATGCATTGGATGAGGAGTTCAGTGTGAGCGTGCCGATGCCTTCTTTCGTGATCGGACCTGTGCCGCCGATGGGTGAGGAGATCGTCACTGCCGCAGAATTTGAAATCGTGCCGGAGTTAGCAAAAGTGATATTGCCACCCGTCACTGTGTAGGCAGAGGTAAATGTCATTCCCCCGACGGTCACATTCTGTGCTGTCACGATTCCGGGCGTGCCGCCAAATATTGCGGTTTTGGCGCCCGTGTTCTCCCATCCTACGTGGGCTCTGCCGTTGCCTTGGTCCCAGTTTTGAGTCGTCGTATTCCATAAACCCGACGCAGCACCTTGGCTTGTTCCGTCACCTAGCCCGGCAATGTTTACAGAACCGCCATCCCACCATCGCAGGTTCGTGAGTTCTCGGGTCACCTCGAGTAGATAGGTTTTTGTGATGCTTAAGTCTGAAGACTGAACTTCTATCGTGATCGGATTGCTGCCAGTGATGAGCGCGATGGGTCCAGAGGGACTGCCCGAGTTTACCAGATTTCCATTCACACGGATGATGGCGTATGCGTCCGCCGCAGTGGGTGTCACGGTGAGCTGCGAGATGTCTGAAACCGTCGTCACGTAGTTAAGCGTGTTCGTAGTAAATGGCGGGCTGAGAGTGCCGTCACTGGGTAGCAACTCTGCAAGATCCGCATTTGAGCTGAATGCTGCACGCGTCACAGTGAGGGTATAAGTTTTCGTTTGTGTCAGATCTTGAGAGACGATTTCTGTGGTGATGAGGTTCGGACCGAAGTCCAAGGAGATGGCACCCGAAGAACTGCCAGATGCAACTGGGATGCCATTGACTCGGATCGTCGCAGTGGGTTCCGCAGCAATCGGAGTGATCGTGATGGTGCTGGTCGCAGGATGGACGGTGGTGGTGTAACTCAATGCGTCACTATCAAAGGATGGAGCGAGAGAGCCGGTGCTGGGCGTGAGTGAGCTGAGAAAAGCGCTGGTGCCCGCAGGAAGTGCCGTCACTGTGAGAGTCTGGGGAAGCTTGCGGATCGCTCCCGTGCTGTCTTTGACATTGAGGACAAGCTGCCACGAATTTGGATTTGCAGAGGTGATGCCACTCAGGCGTCCGTTAGAAGAGAGAGTAAGACCCGGTGGCAGACCCAGCGTCGATTCTTCTCTCCAAGTAAAAGGCGGCGTTCCGTGTGTGGCGGTGAAGGTGTGATCCACTGTCAGTCCCTTGGTCACCGCGATTGAAGGCGTTCCCACGATTGCGAGTCTTGTGTCGGGCACAAACGCCTCGGACTCTGCTAGGAAAGCCAATTGCTTGATGATCTGCTTGCCTACATTGAATCCCTTTAGGTCTTGTGGGCTGGCGAGTATGCTGGCAGTCGGAGTCGGCTCACGACCCAGTGCGGAAGTCAGCATCATGGAGGCCATCATATTATATAGCGGCGAAGTGACATGAACATCGTCACTACTGAAAACGAGAGTAGAATCGACGTCGTTGAGGCGAGCGGCACCCAAGTGAAACGGAATCGCTGCCCAGCCATGGATTTTGTTTTCCTGCTCTGCTTGGTCGGTGCGAGTGAAGACATCGTCGAGTATGCCATTGATGCTCGCAATGCCCTTGCCTGGATTATTGAAGTGGCGATCAAAGTTAAAGGGAATCAGGTTGGCTTGGTTGTAATTGACCAAACTCTGCGCTGATAAATTGATGAAGCTCGTGCGTCCATAGGCGAACAAATATTGGTTCGGACTCGCATCAAAGATCGGCTTGGCTGCTTCAAATACGGTGGCGTCCCATCCTAGGGAACCACTGACTTTGCGCTCACTTAAGGCATATCCGGAAGCGAGGAGCATCGGGTTCAAGGCGTCCTTGATTCCGGTTTCCGTGCTAGTTCCCGTCCACGCATAGCGCACGAGATTGTTTGCGGGAGTGATTGGTCGGTAGCGGACTCTCCCTGTGGTCTCACGGGAGCCGGAATACTGAAGCGAGTTAAAACGAGTGTTAAGGGTGCTTTCTGCGATACCTGCCAGATTTGCGAAATCAATCGGGCTTCCATTATCAGTCGGGGCGTAACTGCTAGCGGCTGCCGCATTGAGTCCTGTGATCTTGGTAAACAAGGTGGCCGCCAGCAAATATGCCTGCCGCTTGAGGTTGAGGCTGCTGGTCGCACCGAGTAAGCCGCCAGCCTGAGTGGCGTATGCGCCAGGCACAGCGTCGATACCGCAGCCGTTGGCAATCCGGTAAACCTGTGGGCCAAAGTTGCTCACCTCCGAGACGCTGTTTCCAGGCATCAGTAAAAGTGGAGTGGCTCCTGCATTCAGGGCTCTGCGGCTCATTTGTAAAACTCCCTCAAAAACCACTTCCGGATAGGCTGCCAAAAATCCAGTTTCCGGCAAGATCACCAAATAGTCGTAATTTCCAATGAGAGCCGCGCGTGTCGCGACTCGGTGCGTTGGGTGGTAGAATCCCTCAGTCAGGGAGCGACCACCTAGCACAGTTGTTGTTGCGGACGAGCCTGCAGATCCAGCGGCAGCAGAGAGAATGCTATTCAACTCAGTCGATATCGCCGCACTGTCCTGAGCGCTGAAAAGTGAGTTCTGTCCCAGCAGGCGGACTCGAATGACCTCGGCACGAACTTGAGTAGCGATCCAAAGCGAAAGCACCAAAGCAGTGGTGAGAATCCGTAACACGGATGGGTGAATCAAAGGAAATTTGGAGTTTTTCATGGGTTTGAAGAATGATGCGTGATGGTCGGCATGCTCATTCACGGGCTTGCCAGACTCTTTGCTGTCGGGATTTTTTTGAGCAAGGACTAAGTCATCCAAGGTGATGCCAACGCTGGCAATGCGTAAAAAATGCGAGTGATGCTCTGTCAGCACAAGGCTCGCGAATGTGACACGCAGTATATTCGAAAGAAAACGATCCGCTCGGCATATTTATCGTTTGAGTTCATCCATATCAGCTCTGCATGTGCGCTCAGTAACCTCGCTCGCTGCTATGAATGATTCGATCAAACTGGAAATATTCTCATTTGGGTTTGCGTAAGCCCGCCTACCCCACGTGAGCGCTGAGCCGCTGACAGATCCATTATTTTATAAAATCCAAATATGACCCAATCCACGCGCACGGAAGAAAATGACGTCTGCTACAGTTCATCTGGCTGCTGTGGTGACAGCGAAATTTCACGTCGAAAGTTCATCGGTTCAGCAGCTTTAGCGACTGTGGGTTCGTTCTTTCTTCCTCGGGTGGTGATGGCAGGCCCGTTTGATGATTTGGATTGGAATCAGATGATCCCGGCTGACAAAAAACTGCATGCCGACTGGGTGAAATCTCTGTTCGCGCGGGGCACGCCGCAGATTTATTCAAAAGCGAATCAAGAGCTACGATACATCGGTATGCCAGTGGGCGGCATCTGCTGCGGCACGATGTATCTCAGCGGCGACGGACGACTGTGGAACTGGGACATCTTCAACCAAAACCTTGAAGGCGTTTTGCCCGTCACCATCCCTTGGTCGGAAGTCGGGATGGACTTTGGCGGCACGAAGGGCGTGAATAATCGCAACGGCTCGCGTTACGTCCGGCCTGCCACGCTGGAGGATTCGCAGAAGATTGATCAGGGCTTTGCGCTGCACATTACCCAGAACGGAAAAACCGAAGTGCGCCCTCTCGACAGCACAGGCTGGAGCGAAGTGAAATTCACCGGCGAGTATCCCATCGGAACCGTGGACTACAGCGATACCACCTCCCCGGTGCACGTGAAGCTGGAGGCGTATTCGCCATTCATCCCCCTCAACACCGATGACTCCAGCCTGCCCGCCACGGTATTTCATTTCACGGTGACGAATCGCAGCGCGGAAACGGCGACGGTGAATCTCGCTGGCTGGTTGCAGAATGCGGCCAGCTTTTATTCCGCCAAGTCGGGCAGTGGTCAACGGGTGAACTCTGTGACGCCGGGAAAGAATGCGACGCTTGTGGCGATGCGGTTTGATACCAACGCGACAAAAAAGTCAGAAGCTCGCCCGGATATTCTCGTCGAGGATTTTGAGAAGGGCTACGGCGCATGGAAAATCGAGGGGGAGGCCTTCGGCAAACAACCACTCAATCGCGCGGTGATTCCTCCGTATCAAGGCGCGCTCGGTGGCCAAGGCGGCAGCGTGGTCAATTCACACGCCAGCGCACCGGGTCAATCCATGGAGGAAAAAGATGCGGTCATCGGCAAGCTCACGAGTCCGTCGTTCAAAATTGAGCGCAAATTTCTGTCATTTTACATCGGCGGCGGCCGGGATGACGTCGGTTTTCGCCTGTTGGTGGATGGAAAAGTGGTCCGCACCGCGAACGGTAAAGACAAAAACGCGATGCACCGCGAGACGATGGATGTGGCGGAGTTTGAGGCCAAGCAGGCGGTGATAGAAATTTTCGACGAGGCCAGCAAGGGCGGGTGGGCAAACATCGGCGTGGATCACATCGTCCAGACCGATGCGCCCGAAGCCGAAACAGCTTTAAAAAAGCAGGGCGACTCCGGGACGATGGCGCTCGCTGTCGTCGGCAAAGGCGCAGCCAATCCTGAGGTGAACGCGGCGGATCTCCCGGCGGGTGCTTTCGTGAAATCCGACAGACCGACCGCCAACGGTCAAACTCCTGTTGCAGCCGTTGCCCAGGAGCAAGTCATCCCGGCGGGACAGTCGGCAGACTTCCGTTTTGTGATCGCATGGCATTTCCCCCATTCCAAGATTCCCTGCCCCGATGCGGAGACGGGAAATTATTTCGCCAAGCGTTTCCGCGACGCGACTGCGGTGGCCGATTACGTCGCCGCCGAACTGCCGCGTTTGGACTCGCAGACGCGGCTGTGGCGCGACACCTGGTATGACTCCACGCTGCCACATTGGTTTTTGGATCGCACCTTTTTAAACACGTCCATCCTCGCGACGAGCACCTCGCACCGGTTTACCAGCGGGCGCTTCTGGGCTTGGGAAGGTGTCGGTTGTTGCCCGGGGACTTGCACGCATGTCTGGCATTACGCCCAGGCGGTGGGACGCCTCTTCCCGGAGATCGAACGCGACTTGCGCGAGCGTGTGGACTTCGGCGTGGGTTTCATCCCGGATTCCGGTGTGGTGCGCCATCGGGCCGAAGGTTCCGCCCCGGCGATTGATGGCCACTGCGGCCGTATCCTTGGCGTCTGGCGCGAACATCAGATGAGCGCCGATGACGCGTTCCTCAAACGGCTCTGGCCCAAGGTGAAAAGGGCTCTCGAACACGTCATTGAGCACGACCGGGACGGCGATGGCATTCTCGATGGCGCACAGGAAAACACACTCGACGCCGCTTGGTATGGACAGATCGCGTGGATCACCTCGCTGGCGATTGCGGCGTTGCTCGCAGGCGAAGCGATGGCGCAGGAACAGGGCGACATCGAGTTTGCGCAGCGTTGCCGCGCCCATTACCAAAAAGCGCGCGCGTCGGTGGAAACCAAGTTGTTCAACGGCGAATACTTTTTTCAAATCGCCGACCCCAAGCGCCCCAAGAGTCTCGGCACTTATGAAGCGTGTCACATTGATCAAGTTCACGGCCAGAGCTGGGCCTGGCAGGTGAATCTCGGGCGCGTGCTGGATCGCGAGAAGACGTTGAGCGCGTTAAGAGCATTATGGAAATACAACTTCGCACCCGATGTCGGGCCGTTCCGGAAGAAATTCACGGCGGGTCGCCCCTATGCCCTAGCAGGCGACGCAGGATTGGTGATGACCACGAACCCGAAGCTCATCAAGGATGTCTATGGCCTATCGAGCTGGCAGATCGGTTACTTCAACGAGTGCATGAGCGGCTTCGAGCATCAAGTTGCTTCACACATGATCGCCGAGGGCATGGTGCTGGAAGGCTTGGCGATCACGCGCGCCATTCACGAGCGCTACCACGCCTCGCGCCGGAATCCTTGGAACGAAATCGAGTGCAGCGATCATTATTCCCGCGCGATGGCGAGCTACGGCACGTTCATTACCGCCTGCGGTTTTGAATACAACGGACCCAAGGGCCACATCGGCTTTGCGCCTAAGCTCACACCGGAAAATTTCAAGGCGGCCTTCACCGCTGCCGAGGGCTGGGGAGGCTTCAGCCAGAAAAAAGACGGTGGGAACCTGAACGCAGAAATCGCCTTGAAATGGGGCAGCCTGCGCCTGCGTTCGATCACTCTCGCCGCAGAGGCCAAGCCCGCTTCCGCAAGCGTCGAAGTGAATGGAAAACCCCTCGTGGCCGAGCTCAGCTTTGCCCAAGGCGCTTGCACGATCACATTGCAACAAGACCTAACACTTAGTGCGGGTCAAGCTCTCCAAGTCACTCTAACATCATGAAATATCTCATCCTCGCCCTCGCACTCACTCTTCTTCCTTCGCTCCAAGCAGAAGATTGGAAGGAAACATTGGCAAAGTCGCTGCCGCTTTTCGGTCACCGGAACTGGATCGTCATTGCCGATTCCGCCTACCCCTCACAAGTCAGCCCAGGGGTTCAGACGATCTACACTGGAGCCACGCAGGAAGAAGTGACGCGTGCTGTGCTCGCCGCGCTCGCAACCACCAAGCACGTCAAACCCACGATCTACGTGGATCGTGAGCTGGAATTTGTGCCGGAAGATGCCGCACCGGGTGTCACGGCCTACCGCGAAAACCTCGCCACTCTTCTAGCAGGCGCAGAAATTTCCAAACTCCCGCACGAACAAATCATCACCAAGCTCGATGAAGCGGGGAAAACGTTTCACGTCCTGCTGCTGAAGACTGACATGACGATTCCCTACACCTCCGTCTTCCTCCAACTCGAATGTGGCTATTGGAATGCCGAAGCCGAAAAGCGCCTGCGCGCGTCGATGCCCGTCGATCAGAAATAGTAAACTCATGAACTCAAACCCCGCTCACCATCATGCATTTGCACTGGGATTTTTCATGCTTGTTAGTGGATTGGTCGCAGCCGAATCGCCCGCCCCTGTGGGCAAGCGGCCGAAGTTTTCCAGCAAGATCCATATTCCGGTTCAACCCGCCACCGAGGTCACCGCCCTGCCGCCAGCCGGCTACGAGCTGGTTTTTTCCGACGAGTTTGACGGCGATCAAATCGACACCAAAAAGTGGAATTTTCGACTCGTGGATAAGCTGCTCAGCGCTCTCGAACGGGAAAATGTTTCGGTCAAGAACGGCAATCTTGAAATCGCGCTGCGCAAGGAGTCTGTGGCGGGCAAGAACTACACCGCTGGAGGAATCATCAGCCGCCAGACATTTGTTTATGCCTACTATGAAGCTCGTTTTCAGACGCCTCCCGCAGAGGGCTGGCACACGGCTTTTTGGGCGATGAGGCATAACGATCCTGACAAGAAACCCAAGCTGCCCGCATTGCTGGAACTAGACTTTTGCGAGCAGGATGGCGGCGATCCTCATTTCTTCAGTTTCGGCATCATCAACCAATCCCGCTACCACCAGCGAAAAAATCGCCAATCCTGGAATGCGGGGCGCTGGGTCGTCGAAGATGCGCCTGACACTTCGGCAGGCTTTCATGTGTGGTCGTGCGAGTTCACGCCGGAAACCACACGCTTCTATTTTGAGGGAAAGCTGATCAAAGAGTTGAGTTCTGCGGGATTTCCCCACGATGAGATGAGCGTCTGGATAAGTGTGATTGCCAGCACCTTGAAAGGTGACCGCTGGGTGGACGAATCCAAGCTACCGAACGTGGTGCTGTGCGACTATATCCGCGTCTATCAACATCCGAAGTATCGCGAGGCGGAAGCAGCCGTGCGGGCCGAGGTGCTCCGTCCCTTGCCACCGCTGGAAAAGAAGAAAAAGCAAACCAAGGACACCGGGCCGAAGCTCGAGGAGCTGAATTGAAACCTGTGCCATCATCCCCATTTCCGCTGAAAAATTGTCACTCTTGTTTCATCCATAATTTCCCATGAAATTCACTTCCATGCACTCCGTCCTTCTATCGGCTCTAGCAGGCTTGATCGCGATGGCACCGACCAGTCAGGCAGAGCCAACCGTCACCGCGCACACCGAGTTTCGCCCCGGACAACCTTGGCCCGATACCCGTGGCGTTCACATCAATGCTCATGGGTTTTGTGTCATCAGCCACGAAGGAAAACACTATTGGTATGGATCCGATAAGATCGCGGGTAAAACTGAGGAGGAAAAGAACGAGGCCGGCGTCCGTTGTTATGTGAGCGAGGATCTGATGAACTGGCAGGATCAAGGGCTTGTGCTCTCGGTCTTCGCGCCAGGTGCCCATCCCGACCTAGCTGATGCGTTCATTCTCGACCGACCCAAGGTGGTTTTTCAGGAATCCACCAAGACCTTCATCCTTTATTTTAAACTCTATCCACCCAAGTCGAAAGGCGGGAAAAGTGGTAAGGACTATGCTTGGGTCGGCGTCGCCACCTCTGCCACACCGACCGGACCTTTTAATTACAAGGGCTACTTCCTCGGTAACCATAGCGAGTTTGGCACCGGAGATTTTGCCATTTTCGCCGATACCGACGGTGCGATCTATCACGTCGCCGTTCGCAAGCCGGACAAAGCACTGATCTATGGCCGCTTGTCCGAAGATGGACTCAAGCCGGTCGGAGATTACAAAACGTTAGAAGGTGTCACAATCGGAACGGAAGCTCCCGCATTTTTCCGGCGCGGGGGGAAAGTTTATCTACTCGGATCCGCAACATCCGGTTGGAAGCCCAACCCAGCCCGCATGTTTGTGGCGGAACAATTCACCGGACCCTACACAGAACTACCCAATCCCTGCCTCGGCGTGAACCCGATCAATCATCACGGTCCGGACAAAACCTTCGGCGGACAAAGCACTTTCGTTTATCCCGTCGCGGGACAACAGGATGCGTGGATAGCGATGTTTGATATCAACCAACCGGATGATCCGGTCAACGCAGGCTATATTTGGCTGCCCGTCGAGTTCGAGGCAGACACACCCGTCATCCGCTGGCGCGACAAGTGGGACCTGTCTGTATTTTCAAAAAAATAGATCCAAAAGTGAGGGTGCAACCGGGTGCTCGGGCCGATGTTTGTGACCCTAACCGACATCCAGATCGCACCATCACCATCTCGACCCATCCGTCTCATGACCAACCCATGCCTCACTCGAATCTGGCCACTTCTAGTCGTCTATATTTCCTGCGCGTTCCCAGCGTTAGCGGCAGACGTGAATCTGGCCGAGGGGGCGAGCATTCAAGCCAGCAGCACCGGCGCTAACAGCATGGCGGCCAACGTTGCGGATGGCGTTGTCTCGGATGAGTCGCGCTGGCTGGCGGCAAAGGATGATGTTGCGCCGTGGGTCGAACTCACATTTCCCAAGCCAGTGAATATCGGCGCGGTTGATATATTCTCCGGCTACAAGAAAGAAGCCGAGCTCGATGCGTTTGATCTAGTCTTCGAGGTGAACGGCGAGCCGGTCATTCGAGCAGAGGGAAAAGTACGTGACAATCGCGAGGCCGTGCGGCGGGTTGAGGTGGATCTGCAAAACGTCTCTAAACTCCGCCTCGCGCTCACCAAGCCCGGTCCGGCCCGCATTCGCGAGATTGCGGTCTATGAATCCAAGGACGCGATGGTCGGTGCGGGCGTGCGAGGTAAGGAAATGCCGGCCGCCGCAGTTGACCGGACCAAGCATCAAATCGCGGTCAACCAAGTCGGCTACGAGACCGGCAAGCCCAAGCGCTTCACCGCACCTTTGTCGCCCGATGGCACGCCGTTTTTCCTGCGAGCGGTGAACGCTCCGGTGATTCTTTTTCAGGGGGAGATTCGTGAAGGCGTGGGCGACTTCAGTGGGTTTCGTCCCGCCGATGCGACCACGCACTATGCCATCGAGGTCCGGGGCGGCACGTTGAAAGAAAACACGAGCGATCCGTTTTTGATTCGTCGGAACCTCTATCAGGAGCAGTTTTGGCAGGCAGCGGTGGATTTTCTGAACGATTCCCGGTCGATCGTGGCGACGCATCCGAGCGCCTATGGCGGCACCGCGTGGCGCGATGGAACGTACTACGATGCGATCATCCCTTCGCTGGTTTTGTTCTACCTCGCAGATCAAACCGCGATCCATGCGATGCCGCGACAGATCGATTGGGAGGCGGAGCGGGACCGTGTGTTGAGCCCCGGGTTCAACATAGTTAAGACCGCCGAGGACGGGGGCGTGCTCGATGCGGTGCGCGGCTATTACCAGCTTGAGCCGCCCAAAGCCGACGCGCCGGACATAGTAAAACTCATCCACTGGGGCGCGGGCTTTATTCTTATGAAACCCGTGAGTGCAGATCCCAGCGGCGATCCAGACAAACGGCGGATCCACGCGCAAACCGTCGAGCAAGTCGCCTACGTCGTCTGGGCGTGGCCGGTGCTCAAGCAGTGGCTGCCGGAAGCGTTCTACCAGAAGTGCCGCGACTTCTGCTTCGACAACTGGAAAGCCTCGTTCGACGTCGGCCGGTGGTGGGATCCTGCCACCTACATCACGTTCAACGAAATGTCGGGTAAGAATCCGATGGGTGGATTTCTCCATCCCTTCAAGGGGCGGCATGCCCCAGGTCATTCCATCGTTCCGAATCTGCTGATGCATGGGGTGGCTAAACGCGAAGACCGTGCTGACGCCGACGTTTACTTAGAAGCAGCTGTCAAACAGGCCGAGTGGTGCATGAAGCATCTCGATTGGAACGAACCTCGCACGACGAAGGGCCAGCGCATGAGCGAGCACCGCACCATTCCGAACCTCGTCTGGCTGCTGCAAAAGTATCCGCAGTCCGCGCCGAATGGCTTGAAGGAAAAAATCGCTGAATGGGCAATGGTCGCGGTCGGGCGCTCAGAAAACTATTGGGATTACCGCCGCTACGAACTGGAAAACGAGTGGTCGATTCCCAAGCTGAACGATGTCGGAAACTCCTTGAGTCTGCCCGCCATCGCGACGGCTGCGTCATGGGTAGTGGACGACGCCAAGCTTAAGCAACGGCTGATAGAGATGGCCACCGCCTCTGTAGATCACGTTTTCGGACGTAACCCACGGCTCGCCGCCGCGCCCGACAATCCAGAGAAGGGATTTCCCGAAATCGAACGCGGCTGGCCCAAGAGCCATCCCGAAGACGTCTGCGCGCGACTGGAGCTTTGTCGCGGCACAATCGCCAGCCTGCCCGGCACCGAAATGTATCCCTTCAATCCATGTGACGCCTATCGCCATGCCGAGGGCTGGGTGAACTACGGCGCGAGTTGGTGCATCAGCTTAGCGTATTTCAAATTTGATGCCGCGAATGAAACCACACCAACCACAAGTAGTTCATTATGACCCCACCATTCACTCGCTCCGCGCGGAAGACGCTCCTGCTGATCACTTCCGTCGTCACGGTTGTGTCCACCAATCTTTCCGCGCAAAATACGGATCGGACCCTAGAATCACAGGCAGGTAAGATCATCAACGCAGACTTTGAATCGGGAAATCTGAACGGCTGGAAAAACTGGAGCACCAAGCGTGCTGAAATTTCCGACAAAGCCCATGCAGGGAAAAGTGCGGTGGCGTTGGGGCCGGAAAGCGGCAATTGCAGTCAGAAGGTCAAAATCCGTCCAAACAGCCGCTACCGCTTGTCGGCCTGGGTCAAAACCGAGTCCGGCTCGGAACAAGTCGAACTCATCGCTAAAGATTTTGGCGGGGTTCCGATATCAGTGGCCAGCGCCCTAACGGAATACACTAAGCTGACGCTGGAATTCACTTCGGCACATGCGACTGACACCGTCTCGATCGTGTTCAAGCATCCCGCTGGAACGGGCAAAGGCTACGCAGACACCGTGGAGCTGGAGTATTTGGGCGAAGCCCCTGAGCCGACCGTTCAGGAATTCGCAGCTTTGGAAGTTCCCGCCCAGCAATCGGAGGGCGGCGTCGAGACTCTGCCCCAAAGTGCCATGGAATGGTATCTGGACGCCAAATTCGGGATGTTCATCCACTGGGGTGTCTATTCCGCAGTGGATAAGGGCAACGAGTGGGTCATGCACAATAAAGCCATCACCCCTGAAGATTATCGTACTCGTGCGGAAGATCCGAAAACGGGATTCACAGCGGCAAAATTCAATCCCTCAGATTGGGCGGAGTTGGCCAAAAGTGCTGGCATGAAATATACAGTTCTCACCACGCGGCACCATGACGGCTATGCCTTATTCGACAGCAAACATCCCAACAGTTGGACCAGCGCCAAACAGCTTGGCCGGGACTTGATCAAGGAATACACCGATGCGGTGAGAAAGTCAGGATTGCATGTCGGCTTATACTATTCGCCGATGAGTTGGCGTTACCCCGGTTATTACAATGTGACCGGAGACAACTGTAAGCCTAACGTCTGGGATTATAAAGCGGAGGACTGGCACAAAGAAAATGCCCGGCTGATGAAGGAGGAGGTTTACGAACAACTAGGCGTGCTGCTGAAAAACTATGGCCCCATCGAATACATGTTTTGGGATGGTGGCTATCTAGGTCAAAGCACGGACCGTCCACTAGAGGATCGTTTCTGGGACACCGGGAAGTATCAAGACCCACAGGGCGACTGGCTTGTGAGCGAGGCCTCTGTAGAAAGAGAAGAATCATCAGGCAAAGCACTCGGAGTTATGGGTTTGGTGCGCAAACACCAGCCACAGATGCTGGTCAACGAACGTTTCGGCTGGGTCGGCGAGGTCCACGGCGAGGAAGGGTCCTCCGCCACCTCCGGCGATATCCGCACTGAGAAAACCATCGAAAAATGCGCCTCGGTCCAAAAAGGCGGATGGGGTCATGTGCCCAATGCACCCGTTTTCAGCTTCGAAGAAGTGGCCGTCTTCCTCTCCGATTGCGTGGTCCGAAACATGAATCTCCTGCTCAACGTCGCGCCAGACCGAGAAGGAGTGATTCCTAAAAATCAGCAGGACGCGCTTCTGCAAACCGGCCAATGGCTCGAAAAAGTCGGCACAGCGATCTACAAGACACGCGGCGGACCTTGGCAGCCGTTGCATGGTGAGTACGGGTTCACCTACGCGGCAGACACTATCTATTGCCATATATACAAAGATTACCGCGACAAAGCCACTGGCACTTTCACCACCCAATCCATCGGCTCCAAGCAGGTCCGTAAAATCACCGACCTCTCTTCAGGCAAAGAACTGCCGTGGAAAAAGAACGATGACAACACGATCACCATCGATCAGGTGAACTACGATCAAACCCCTTACGTGACCATTCTTCAGGTCGCATTGACCCAAAATGTTTACTAACACTAAAACTCTATTCACGGTCTTAGTCAGTCTTTTCCCGGCCTTTCTTCATGGGGCAGAGCCGGTGAATCAGATCGAGGAATTGTTAAAACCGCATGTCATTCTCAAGGACATTTCGGTAGCAGCTCCCGAGGCGATCAAGCATTCAAGCTCAAGCGCTGGAATGCTGAGCTTTTCAGGCGAACTCACGGACAAGGCTTGCACCCTTATTTTGAGTCCGAAGGAGGGTAAATGGGACATCTCAGAGTTCTCGTATTTCCGAGTGGATATCACCAATCGTGGTGACGGTATCGTGTGGATTCGCGGACGCTTGGATAACGAAGGAGCTGTGGACTGGAGTCATAGCTCTTCCAGCATGGCTTATATTCTGCCGGGTGAGCGGGCGACCCTTGGTTTTCCTTTTCAGCGAGTTGAAAGTGCTGACGATGCACCGGCTCTATTTTACCCGATGGGTAGTCGGCCTAACTTTTTCCGCTATCATTGGCTGCCGTTCGAACCTGAAGCAGTGATTGCGTGTCGCCTCACCATTCGTTCGGTATCAGGAAAGCTGAACCTCAAGGACGTGCAGGTCAGCCTTGCTCAGCCCTATGGCGCGAAAGCCAACGCGCGGTTTCTTGAGCTTCCCTACCTCGATCAATATGGCCAAGTACGGCAACTGGAATGGCCCGGCAAACTTCACTCGGATGCAGAGTTGTCAGCGCGCACCAAAAGTGAAGCCAGCACGTCTCAAGCGGATAACGGTCCCGCCAGCTTCAATCGCTATGGTGGCTGGAAAGCTGGACCGCAGTTAAAGGCTACGGGCTATTTCCGCGTGGAAAGATATAAAGGTCGCTGGTGGTTTGTGGATCCAGAGGGCCGCTTGTTCTTCTCAAACGGGGCGAATTCCGTCGGCTTTGATCAACGAACTTCCAGCATGAATCGCGAGGCTCTGTTCGATTGGATACCCTCAGAAACGGATCTAGCAGAAGCATCTGCAAAAGGAAATATCCACTTCACGATTGCCAATTTGAATCGGACTTATGGTCCTAACTGGAAGGCTAAGGCCTATGATCGAGTCCACCGCCGCATGCGCCAATGGGGCATGAACACCGTGGGTGCTTGGTCAGACCCAGAGTTGTGTAAGAACCCCAAAACTCCCTACACAACTATCCTCCACGTATGGCGCGGTCAAAATCCACTTGGTAAAAATCTTCCGGATCCTTTCTGTGCCAGCTTTGAAATGCGCGTTGAGGAAGGACTTAAAAACTTAGTTGGTCCATCGACTAACGACCCATGGTGCATCGGAGTCTTCATTGATAATGAGCTGGGATGGTATGAGGACTTTGTCCACAACGCCCTAGCTGGAAATGCAGATATGCCTGCTCGTAAGGCCGTGTTTGGCTTCTTGATCGAAAAGTACGACACCATCGAAAAACTCAATGCTGCATGGAAGACCCGTCATGAATCTTGGGCAGCGTTAGATGCCTTTCCTAAAGAATCCGAGGCCTTCGAGCAGGACCGCAAGGCGCTCGAACGACTCATCGCCAACCGCTATTACAAAGTTTGCCATGACATGATGCGCAAGGTTTTACCGAACCACCTCTATCTCGGATCGCGCATTCACAAGGCGAGCCCCGAAATTTATGAAGAAGCGACGCGTTACGCGGATGTTATCAGTGTGAACCGCTACATGCCGCTTCCTGTCACGCAACTCCCTGCAAACATCGACAAGCCTGCTCTTATCGCGGAGTTCCACTTTGGCGCACCAGACCGCGGTGTGCCCGGCACGGGGCTGACGTTCGTCGGCGATCAACTCCAACGCAGCCGCTCCTACGCCGCTTATGTTCTCGATGCCATACTCCAGCCTAACATTGTCGGCACGCATTGGTTCGCCTACGCCGATCAGTCCGCCGCAGCTAGACCAACTGTCGGTAAACCCGGCGAAAACTACCAGATCGGCTTCGTCGATGTCACCGACACCCCATATCCCGAGATCACCAAAACCAGCCGTGGTCTGGCTGATATCATGTATTCCCTAGCAGACAGAGAATCGGTGGATCACTTGCAACTATTGCAGGACACATGGATGCAGTCGAAATCAACCTCACAGTCCGCTCAATAAGCTCGCTCGCCCGCATTTCCGCATTTCCGCATGAAAAACCTCACCCTTACCGCAATTTTATGTGCTTCGTGCCTGATGTCATAACTCGGTCGTTTATGATGATTGTCAATGAC
Source organism: Akkermansiaceae bacterium (assembly GCA_041740475.1). Lineage (GTDB taxonomy): Bacteria > Verrucomicrobiota > Verrucomicrobiia > Verrucomicrobiales > Akkermansiaceae > Luteolibacter. The sequence continues at coordinate 27,644 of JBGSLX010000140.1, forward strand.
AACGGGAGCATATGAAGGACTTACACGACACCAAATGAAAACACCAAGCCTGACCACCATCGCGTGGATTTCCATGATCGCATCTTTGTTCGCTGAAACCTTGCCCCTCTGGCCCGATGGTCCGCCCGCCGCACTCGGCACGGAGGAGAAGGATACCCCGACCCTCACCGCCTATCTGCCAGCGGAGGACAAATCCAATGGCGCGAGTTTCCTCGTGCTGCCCGGGGGAGGATATGCCGCACTCGCGAACCACGAGGGCGAAGGCTATGCCAAGTGGCTGGCCGCAAATGGCATCGCCGCCTATGTGCTAAAGTATCGCCTCGGGTCGTCCGGCTATCGGCACCCGGTCATGATTCAGGACGCGGCACGCGCGCTGCGAACGGTCCGTGCTTGGGCGCGCCGTGATGGGCGCGATCCCACCCGCATCGGCATCATCGGTTCTTCCGCCGGTGGTCACCTCGCCTCGACGCTTCTGGTTCAACACGATAGCGGGCAGCCCGGTGCGTCCGATCTGATCGAACATGAGAGCTCGCGACCCGACCTTGGCGTCCTTTGTTACCCGGTCATCAGCAGCTCCGACTACGCGCATATTGGCTCCTTCAAGAATCTGCTGGGAGAAAAGCCACCGGCCGAGTTGTTGCAACATGTTTCCACGGAACTCCACGTGACCGGAAATACGCCGCCGACTTTTCTCTGGCATACATTCGAGGATCGTGCGGTGCCTGTCCAAAACTCCCTCCTCTTCGCTTCCGCGCTAGCGAAAGCTGGAGTCCCATTCGAGTTGCATATTTACGAAAAGGGTAAGCACGGCATGGGCCTCCCGGGTTCTGGCAAACCCGCGCCACCATGGGATGCCGAGCTTTTGCGCTGGCTCAAGGCGCGGGGCTTTCTGTCTTCATCCCCATAGCATGGCCTGCCGTGCCTTTCCCATCGATATGCCAGCGACCTCATTTTCACGCGTAAAATCACATACAACCAATCATACCTATGCCTCATCAAACTCTACCTTCAGCCGTGCTCGCACTTGCCCTCACTGCGCTCGCGCCCCTTTCCGGCACTGCTGCCGAGCCCTCGCCCGCCGCACCCAACATCATCGTCATCCTTGCCGACGATGTTGGGATTGGTGATGCGAGTTGTTATGGAGCCACCAAGATCAAAACACCTAACATCGACCGCCTCGCAGCCGAAGGGCAGCGTTTTGAAAACGGACACGCTTCCGCCGCAGTCTGCACGCCCACGCGCTACTCGCTGATCACAGGCCAGTATTCTTGGCGCTCCAACGCCAACGGAGTGAACAAAGGTGTATCTAACGGGGAATCCCCGCTGCTCATCCCAACCACCATGACCACTGCACCCGGACTGCTGAAACAGGCTGGCGACCGCACCGCCGTCATCGGCAAGTGGCATCTCGGATTCGGAGAAACCAAGCCCGACTACAATCAGGAACTCCGCCCCGGCCCGCTGGAAATTGGTTTCCATGAGTATTTCGGAATCCCCGCCACCAATGACCGCATCCCCACCGTGTTCGTTCGTGACCATCGCGTCGTCGGTCTCGACCCTGCCGATCCGATTCAAGTCAGTTATAACAAAAAGGAGGCGAAAAATTTAGGTCTGTCATCGATGGCCGCCGGACGCCAACGCATCGGCTGGGGTAAAGGTGGAAAATCCGCATGGTGGAAGGACGTGGACATCGCAGAAACCCATACCGGAGAAGCACTTAAGTTTCTTGAGCGAAACATAGACCAAAAGTTTTTCCTCCTTTTCACTCCCCATGATGTGCATGCGCCCAAGATTCCACAAAAACGCTTTGCGGGTACCAGTGGTCTTGGTGAACGCGCCGATATGCTACTTGGGTTAGATGATGCCATCGGCCAACTATTGCAAACCGTGGATCGCCTAGGCCTGACGCAGAACACCCTCATCATCTACAGCAGCGACAACGGCGCTTATGTGAATGATGAAAGCGACCACCGGCCCACCGGTCCATACCGTGGCATCAAGTCCCAGTCGTGGGAAGGTGGTCACCGCGTGCCGTTTATTGTGCGCTGGCCTGCTCGCATCCAGCCCGGAGTCTCGGCGGATTTAGTTTCCACTCTTGATGTGCCCGCCACCATCTGTGCCGCTGCTGGTGTCACATTGCCCACAAATGCCTTGCCTGATAGTTATAACTTACTACCCGCCATGCTTGGCGAAACGGACGCAATCAAGCGCGACTCCCTCATCATCCAGTGCGGTAGTGGTCACCTCTCGGTGCGCAGCGGTCCATGGAAATTCATCCCCGATCTCGCACTCGCCGATGGCTGGAAGTCTGTGAAGAAGGACCCAACCGCGCCGCCTCGTCCAGCAGTCTTCGACCTTTCCAAAGACCCAAGCGAAAGCCACAACCTGATCAAAGACCATCCCGCCGAAGCCCAGCGCCTTTCCGATATGTTGGCCAAAGCAAAATCCACCCCTGTCACAAGACCGAACTAACAGTCGGCATACATCACGATATTCGAAAGAGCGTGCGGGATTAGCACCTTCACCCGGCGTTCGCCGAATGTCCCACCCCAGTGAAAGCGCGAAATGTGTAAGCTTTTCAGCAAAATTCTTGGCGAGGGGGTCGCATTCCACCTGCTGGAATTCGATAAGGAGGAGGGACACTCATGTCCCTTTGAGGATGCCGCTAACAACAAAAGTGTCGTAGCTCCTTATTTCATCGGTCCCATGGGTTTGCTCGATTCTGGCGGTGCCTAGGCGACCACCACATCGGTGGCTGGCCAAGTGCCTTGCATGTGGAATGTGTCAAAAAAAACCGTGATGTCGCTTTTCACGCAAACACTCTGACGCGGAAAACTGCGGCTGGGGTGCCGTGGGTGGCGTGGATGCGCAGGGTGAGTTTTGAGGTGGTGACGATGCTTTCGAAGATATGCTGGTAACGCGCGGAGTGGTTTCCGCGAACTTCGGCGAGGAGGTTTCCGGCATCGTCTAGCAGGTCGAAGTCTTTCACTAGGAAGGGCACGGTTTCCTCGGGGTGGGTCATGAGCACGCTTTCCATCGCGTGATCCCAGTCGGGATCGAACTCGATGATTAGGTTGCGGATGTGGGTGGGTTCCGGCCAAGCGAGGTGCAGCTCGGGTAAGGCGTCGGCTGGGTCTGCGACCCATGCGTTAGGAGCGACGGTAGGGCGGGCGGGGCCGTGGGTGACTTGGTTAGGCGAGAAATCGGTGAGCGGTGGCTCGATGGTGAGAGCGAGGTTGTGGCCAGCGGGGCGGCGTTTTGGCAGCCAAAACTCGAAGGTGTCGATGCCGATGCCGTCAGGAGGGGATTGCAGATTCGAGGTGGCCACCTGTCGATTGCAGGCGCTGGTGACTGCGATCACGCCGGTGAGGCGTTGGTCGCTGAGGCGGACACGGATCGCGGGGTTTTCGCAGAGCTGCACGAAGTAGTAACCGCTGCGGTCGAGCGGGTTGGTGAAACTGATTTGCGGGTTGGATTCGCCAGCGGTTAGGTCGAGTTCGAGGACTTCGAGAGTTTCGTCGGGAGTGAAATTGGCGGCTTTAGAAGAGCGGCGGAGTTCGACACGGAGCTTGGTCGGGGCGTCCGCGGCGAGTTGGAACGTGAAGACGGGGCACGGGCCGACGACGAGTGGCAGCAGCATTGCCCAGCCGCTTTCGAGTGAGAGCCATTGGTCGTTTGCGGGAATTTCGCTCAGTTTCAATTCCGAGCTGGCGCTGACTGTGGAGCAGGCGGCGAGGTCGGTGGGGTCGATGATTTCGCGGCTCGGGAGGTATTGCCCGCTGCGGTCGAGGCGGAGCTGGAGCTCGCGCAAGCCCTCGCCGCTGGAAAGGGCGCGTGGTGTGAGGCTGCGCTCGTGGCAGATCGCAGCGGCGGTGCCGACGGCTTGTCCACCGGCTGCGCAGGTCGCCATCACGCGGGTGGAGCCGAAGGCGACGTGGGTGGCGCTGAT
>JBGSLX010000141.1:0-6411 GCA_041740475.1 Akkermansiaceae bacterium
CGCATTTTGCACCGCAGTGGCGGTGTGCAGCAGCTCAGCCAGCTTCGGGAGTGAAACAAATGGCGGAGCGATCACGATTTCACAGGGGAAATCTTGGCCTTGGAGCTTCGAGAGGAAACTTTTCACAAAGTCCTCCGTCTCCGAGGTTCCTTTGTTCATCTTCCAGTTAGCGGCAAAAATCGGCTTACGGTTCATGTGTGTTGGGTGTCAGGTGATGGATGCGAGATCAAACGTCATTGAGAGCGGCAACGCCGGGCAGCACTTTGCCTTCGAGGAATTCCAAACTTGCTCCGCCGCCGGTGGAGCAATGAGTGACCTTGGACTCGACGCCGAATTTTTTCGCCGCTGTGGCTGTGTCTCCGCCGCCAATCACCGTGATGGCACCCGCTTCTGTTGCGGCGGCGATGGCTTCGGCCATGGCTTTCGTGCCTTGTGCAAATGCTTCGAATTCAAAGACTCCCGGAGGTCCGTTCCAGATGATCGTCTTGGAGTTGGCGATGACCTTCGCATACAGCTCGCGGGACAAAGGCCCGGCGTCCAAGCCCATGAGTCCCGCAGGAATATCATTGGTGGCCGCGCCCACCTTGGCGTCGGGCGAAAATTGATCCGCCGTGACGAAATCGACCGGGAAATGAAGATTAACGCCCTTGGCTTTGGCTTTTTCTGCCAGTTCCGCGACGATTTTTGCGCCCTCGACATCGAACAAACTGTCACCGATTTCCCAGCCATCGATGACTTTGCGGAACGTGTAGGCCATGCCGCCGCCGATGATGATGTCGTCCGCCTTATCGAGCAGGTTGTTGATCAGCGGGATTTTATCGGCGATTTTGGCGCCGCCGAGGATCGCGAGCAGCGGGCGCTGCGGATTTTCGAGCACGGTGGTGAAAGCTCCGATTTCAGCATCCATCAGGAATCCGGCTGCTTTTTGGGGTAAATCCACACCTACCATCGAGCTGTGTGCACGGTGTGCCGTGCCGAACGCGTCGTTGACGAACACATCGCCCAGTTTGGTGAGGCTCGCGCGGAAGGCGGTGACTTTTTCGGGATCGGCTTTGATCGAAGTGCCGTCTTCTTGTTTCGCCTTGCCCTCTTCTTCGAGATGGAAGCGGAGATTTTCGAGCAGCACCACCTCGCCGGGCTGCAGTTTGCCCTCGGCACAGGCCGCTTCCACTTCAGGACCGCAGCAATCGGAGAGGAAAATGACAGTCTTATTCAGCAGCTTCGAAAGTTCATCAGCCACGGGCTTGAGCGAGAATTTTTCCACTTTCTGTCCGTCTGGGCGACCGAGGTGAGACATCAAAACGACGGAGGCTCCTTTTTCCAGAGCATACTGGATCGTCGGTAGAGCGGCGACGATCCGCTGATTGTTGGTGATGGCCCCGGTGGATTTGTCTTGGGGAACGTTGAAGTCAACGCGGATCAGAACGCGCTTATGAGAGAGATCGAGATCGCGGATAGAAAGTTTTGCCATGGCGGGCAAATTCCGCCCGAGCGACTATCGAGTGTCAAGCCATGCGTGCCCCAATTGCCCGACCACAGTCAAAAACGATGAAGACTTTTCTGGATTCCGCCAAAACAATCTGTTACCCCAAAGTCCACACGCGATTTGACCCATGAAAAAACTACTCTTACTCCCGCTTGTCGCATTCGTTTTTGCCGCGAGTTCCTGCCGGACCGCCACACCGAACGACCCAATGACGATGCAGCCAACCGACCGCTGTTTGCCCGGAGGAACCGAGGTTTACTCGTCAAAATCCAGTAAGTAATCGGTTCGCCGCTATGGCTGGATCGTCGCTTGTTAGACGTGGTGGCCTCTGGAAAATCGAGGACGTTCCGTTTTTGCTCTAAAATTTCCAAACGGTTGCCGCCCAGCCCGCCATTTCGCGTTGGCGTGCTTCGATTAAATCCGGAGTCCATTCCGAAGCCGATATGCGTGCGGTCATTTTATAGCCTGACTGTTGGAAACCAGCCAGCTTGTCTGCGAATGACAAGTTTCCCAAATCCCGGTTTCGGGAAGGATCCAGCAGCGTATAGTTACCGAGGCGATTGACGAATCGCACATGCTGCTCGTGACTGTAAATCGCCTCCCATGAGTTTCCGAGATTTTCCGGCAGTATGTGCTCGATGGTAGCGGCGCAGGTCTCGTCTTTGACATCGGGATGCCCCAGTTGTCGCTCAAGAGCGCACAGGATGTATCTGACCACTTTTTTGCTCCTTCCACTCGCCGCAATCGTTCTGCGGCTGAACGCGTCCCGAAAATCCTCATCCGAAACGGACACCTGCCGCAGAGCCTCCCGGATCTGGCCAGTTGTGCCCAATGTACCCCGCTCAATACTCACCGCCACCTCGTTGTAAACCCGCTCCAGCTCGCTGGGATTCAAGTCACCGATGATGGTGTAACGGATAGAAATCAGCACACAGAAGCGCAGCAGGTCCGGCAACGAGTCTGGCAATTTCCTGCCAGTGGATAATGCCAACGACTTGAATTGTTTCACTCCCAGCAGGTTCAATATCCTGACCTGTTCTTTGGCAATCGGGAGATCGACCCAATAAGGATCGTGAGGGTCTTGAAGTGCTTGGTACAGCACGGCTGAGCTTTCCAATTCATCCAACAGCGTGAACACATCTTCGGCACTCCGCACATCTGCCTTGATTGCCTTGAACAACCGTTCTTGACGAACGAATGGCTGGCGGGAGTTCAGATGATGGCGAAGAAAATCCGGTAATATTCGGATGCCCACTGTGTCCGTGATGCGTGACCATTGGTCGAGGACATGCTTGAGATCCGTATCGCTGCGCCGGGCAACCAGTGCCATCAGATAGTTTTTCAGCAGATCGCTAGCCGTAAGATCCAACCCGCGGGCATTGAGCGTTTCAAAGACAGTGTAGGCACTCAAATCGTCATCGACCTGAACGCGAATGAACAGTAGCCGCTGGGCGATCGCTTCATTGATGAAGCGTGCCAAGCTGCCGCCATCTTTATTCCCCGGGAAACGCTCAGCCAATTTAGAGCGAAAATAACCGTAGGCTTGCCAGAGAAGTCGGTTCGAGTGGGGCAGGCGAGTTGGCGCTTGCGGGGTCTTCAATTGCAACAGCGTTCCCTGATAAAAGATGTCATCGTTACGGTTGAGACTGAGCTTGCTGCTATATCTTAGCGATCCTGGATCTTTCGTTCCCAAGAACCCATCGCGCAGCAGGCGCGCTCGTTCCGAATTGTCGTCCTTATCCATTTCGCAAGACGCCCGCTGCTCAAGCAGTGAAACGGCAGCCAACACAACGATGCTCAATGTTGCGAGTCTCTGTTGCCCATCAATGACGGTGAAAAGTTCGCGATCATTTTGCTGAAGGACGACAGCCCCCATGTAGTGCTGCGAGTTCTCATCTTCGGAAACTTCGACCAAATCCAGCCAGAGATCCTCCCAATGTTCTTCCTTCCAAGAATAATCCCTTTGGTAAGGTGGCACGGAATAACGCATTCCGTTTCCCAATAATGTCTTGAGAGTAACGTCTGAGGTGTTGAGCAAATTTCCTCTAGCCATGATAGGATTTTAGGTAGGCGGATTGGCCTTTGCCAGCTCCATAAAATGGTCATCCCGGGAAAAAGTGTTCGCAGCGGCAGATCGCAGTCGCGGCGCGCAACGGCGAGTTCGATGCGATTACGCTTCCGGCGGGTATTTGCTGAGTTTCCGCTGCAAGGTCCGGCGCTCGATCCCGAGCTTGCGAGCGGTGGCGCTGATGTTGCCGTCGTTGTCGTGCAACACCCGCTGCATGTGCTCCCACTCCACGCGGTCGAGCGATGGCACGCTGGTTTCTGGCTCTGGCACGGCGGAGGCATCCGGCTGACCAAACAAGGCGGCTTCAATCTGATCGGTATCTGCGGGCTTGGAAAGGTAGTTTACGGCACCCAGCCGCATCGCATCCACGGCGGTGGCGATGCTGCCGTAGCCAGTGAGAACCAAGATGCGGATGGGTGCAGAGTTTTCGCGAAGCAGGCGCACGACGTCCAAGCCGCTTTCACCATCGAGCCGCAGATCGACCACGGCACAATCCGGGGAAAAACGAGCGAGAACGGCGGAAACTTCGTCCAGCGTGGAAGCCGTCATCACCTCGTGACCACGGCGGCGCAGCGAGCTGGCGAGGCGGTCGAGAAACACCGCGTCATCCTCGACCAAGAGCAGTTTTCGTGGCGGATGCTTGCTCATGACGATGCCTCTGTGAGTGGCAGCCGCATCACCATGACCGTGCCGCCTTTGGTGCCGTGCTCGACGCGCAGGTCGCCGCCGCGCTCGACGACGAACGCTTTAACCAAATAAAGGCCGAGTCCGAGTCCACCGCTTTTGGATTTGGTGGTGACCATCGGCTCACCGATGCGTTGCTCGTAATCAGGCGGAAATCCTGCGCCCTGATCGATGACTCGGAAAATGCATTCTGCGCCATTCGCCTCCGCTTCCAACACAATCGGCGTGCCAGCAGGCGCGGCTTCAAAGGCGTTTTTGATCAAAATGGCGAGGCATTGAAACAAGCGGCTTTGTGGAAATAGCGGGCGTTTCGACGAGGGACGGAGCCGCAGTTCGAGACGCTCACGAATCGGCTCGGCGAGGTATGCGACCAGCAAATCGCCGAGTTTTTCCCATTCCAGCGGCGTGAAGGTTTCCTCCGCTTCTGTCTTAGCCATGCCGAGTTTCTCAATGATGCGGCGGCAGCGCTCGACTTCTTGGCGGATCACCCGCGCATCCGTCGCACAACCACCGCCCGCACCGCAGTTTGCGGCGAGTCTCTCCAAATCCTGACTGACCACTGCGATGGTGCCGAGCGGCGTCGCCAGTTCATGCGCGATGCCTGCGGCCAAAGTCGCCACTTCCATCGAGCGTCGCGCCCGTTCGCCATCGGCATGAGCGAGCGCCATCAATTGCCGAGACTCACGCAAGCCCGTGGTCAGGCGGCTGACGAAATACGCGATGCCGCAACCAGTAAGCACCATCCCCAGCACCATGCCCTGAAGGTGCGCCGTCATGTCGTGGCAAAAGTTTGATCCATCGTATCTCACCAGCTCATGCTCCGAGTAAAACAGGGTCCAGAAACCCGCCGTGCACAGTGCCACCGCGCCCCACGCGCCCCACGGCGGCAGCAAAATCACCGCCATCGTCATGTGCAGCAAGTAGAACATCGTGAGCGGATTGTGCGCTCCGCCGGTGAAATAAAGCATCACCGTCAGCACTACAATGTCGGTTCCCAAGGCGAGTGGGTTGAGCCAATTCTCGCCGCCGCTGGACCGCTTGCGATGCCATGCGAGCACCACATTGCTCAGCGCGGTGAAGCCGATGCAGGCGGCCAGCACGAAAATGGGCAGTCGGATTCCAATCACAAGCGCCGCGCACAGCGAAATGAGAATCAGCCCATGAACTGCGATCCAGCGCAGCCGAATCAGCCAGTGCAATCCGAGCAACTGCTCCGAGTTGAATGTTCCGCTCGCCGTCATGTGCTGCACCAAAGACGCACGCCGCCCCGGTTTTTCCGAGCGATTTCGAGGGTTACCCGGCGAAATGCGGCAATTTGACGCATTCCCGAACGCAGTTTGAGCACCTAGTCTCCGACCGCTGTTTCCAAATCCGAACCACTCCATGAAAACCAAATACATACCTGCAATTATCATCTCTACCGCCATGGCCACGCTCGCCCAAGCGGCGGTCAACGTCACTTCGCCGTATTCCAATACGACCAGCACGGAAGAGTTGGATCCTTCGTTTCCCTACGAAATCAAGGCGACCTTTGACGGTTCCGCAGCGGCATCTCACACACAGGATTTCTTCGTAAGCGGCTGGAGTTACGCCGATTTGCGAGGCACACACGGTTTCACTGGTGGCAATTCATCCATCGGCTGGGGTCACGGCAGTTCGTGGCTTTTGGTCGAAATCCAAGAAGCCACGCGTTTCACCTTGAGCATGGATGCAGTGACTGCCGGGGCCGATGTAAGACCCGGTTTTGTGATGTTCGCCGGGGAAACCATCGCCGACGACCCATCCCAGATTCACCGCTATTCCAATGACGGCAGTGAAATGTCGCGGCACGACATCTGGGATTTCAACGGACCGGGCGGCACTCGTGGACTCACCTATGTCACACACGCCGCCAATCCCTCCGGAAACAGCCTGGAGCACAGCGTTTTCCTCAACCCCGGCCTCTACACCATCGCCGTGGGAAACATCGGTGACTCCGGCCTCACCACTGGCGCCAAGTCCTACTCGGTGACCATCGCGGTGCCAGAACCCTCCGCGCTGGTGCTCTCCGGCGCTGGTGCTCTGCTCCTGCTCCGCCGCCGTGTCGGAGCGCGGAATTCATTCCGCATCTTAAAACCCACCGCCGCGGAATGAGATCCGCGCTCATCATCTTCCTCGCCACCATGTCCAGCGC